>CAMHPW010000173.1 GCA_946187095.1 uncultured Clostridia bacterium
TTGTAAAAGTATTTGTATCTATATTTGCTGTTGTATCAAAACCTGGAGTAGTTGTGAAAGTATTTGTATCTATATTATTCTTGTCATGTTTCAGTCTTTTTCTTATCTCTGCAATTTCCTTTTCATTCATTGGTATGCACCTCTCAATATTTTTTGCAAGGGATATTATAACAGACTTCCATCAAAAAAACAAGATGAAAATAACATCAGCATTTTTTCCGCAGTCATTGAAATCCACCTGATTCCATGATATACTTGAATAAAAACTTCAAGGAGATCTTTATATATGAAACTTGCAGTATCTTTCGACATGGACAGCAATACGGTCGCCCGTGACTTTGACGGCACTCTCTTTTTCAAAATGTACGACATTGATGACGGCGAAGTCATTTGCAGTGAGATCATGAGTACCATGGGAAAATTCGGGGCGGAAAACCTTTCCGAAATGCTCATTCTCTTAAAAGCCGATGCCCTTTTATGCGGCGAGATATTCGAAGAAGCCGAAAATGCCCTTGATGACGAAGGCATTTCTTTCTACAGCGGCTTTGAAGGAAATGCCGATGACGTTGTACAGGGCTTTATCAGCGGTATCTATCACTTTGAATAAATGAGGAGTGAGGAATGAGGAATGAGAAATATTCATCATTCCTCACTCCTCATTATTCTACGCAAGCCTTTCACGAAGATATAAAAGTATCTTCTTTTCACGCCTTGACACCTGCACCTGTGTCATATCCAGCATTTTCGCCGTTTCGGACTGCGTCTTGCCCTTGAAATACCTTAATTCTATCATTTTTTTATCTTTTTCATCAAGCCGTGATATTTCCGTATTCAGTGACATGATCTCCGTGATACTTTCATCGGGCGACTGTACGGGAATATCCGTCTGACTCTCTCCGTCATCATCCGAAACAGTAAGCGATACAGGCTGCATGGATACCGTCAGTGCCTCCGAAATTTGTTCAGGCTCTATATTCATTATCTCGGAAAGCTCTTTGACAGTAGGCTCTCTGCCGTTTTCCGTTTCAAATTCCTGTGCCTTTCTTGTAACTTTCAGCGACAGTTCTTTCAGTCCTCTTGAAACTTTCACCGCCCCGCCGTCACGGAATAATCTCTTGATCTCCCCTATAATAACAGGTACAGCATACGTTGAAAACTGATAGCCCAATTCACTTTTGAAATTATCAACAGCTTTGACAAGTCCTACACAGCCTGCCTGATACAAGTCATCATATTCGATCCCCCTGCCCTTGAAACGCTTTGCACAGGCATGGACAAGTCCCAGATTCTCTTTGATCCTGCTATCTCTCTCAGCCATTTCCCACCCGACAACTCAGTTTCTTTTCAAGTGTCACTGTCGTACCCTTTCCGCACTTGGAACGTACACTTACTTTATCCGTGAAACTCTGCATGACGGCAAAGCCCAGTCCTGCCCTTTCCTCAGACGGTGCAGTCGTGAAAAGCGGCTGCATTGCCTGTTTGATATCGCCTATGCCGCAGCCCGTATCCCTTACTTTGATCACTACCGTAAAATTTTCTTTTATCCTGACATTTATGTATATCTTTCCTATCGTATTCCTGTATGCGTGTACAACGCAGTTCGTCACGGCTTCCGAAACCGCCGTCCTGATATCATTCAGTTCACTGATCGTCGGATCAAGCTGCGTGACAAATGCCGATACCGCACATCTTGCAAAACTTTCATTTGACGAACGGCTTTCAAATGACATACTCATTTCATTTTGTACTTTCAATTTTCTCTCCACGCCTTTCCATAATATCCAGTGCACTCAGTCCCGACAAATTCATCATCCTGGCAAGACCTTCCGGTACGTTCACCACTCTCACGGAACCGCCGTATAAACTCATCAGCCTGTATCTGCCCATGATAAAGCCTATCCCCGAACTGTCCATGAAATTCACTCCCGAAAAATCCAGATTCAATACAGACGGCTTTTTCATCTGCACAACGGCGTCCGTATCTTCCCTGATACTCCTTGCCGAATGATGGTCGATATCCCCTGTGAGATACACTGTGATACTGTCTTCATTTTCAGTGATTTTCATAAAAAATCCCCCCTGTGATCATTCTATCACAAAGGGAGATATTTTTTTGTTGAAATAAGTACCGTATCATGCAATTTCACTTGGATTGACGTGTACCATACAATGTTTCACTTCGGGGAAATTCTTCTCGATATTATCATGCACTTTTTCGGCTGTGCTGTGTGCTTCCGTCAGCGTTTTGGAATTTTCCATGCAAATTTCCACTTCCACATATATCCTGGAACCGAAAAGCCGTGTCTTCATCTCATCAATTCCAATGACTTCGGGCGTATCCAAAACAACTTTTTTCATTTTTTCAAGCATTTCTTCGGAACAGGATTTGTCTATCATTTTATCTATCGCATCACGGAAGATATCGACTGCCGCCTTTTCAATAAAGACACATATCACAATGCTTGCCAGCGGATCAAGTACAGGAAATCCAAGCATTGCACCACCAATGCCGATCAATGCACCTACCGAAGAAAGTGCATCTGAACGGTGATGCCATGCGTCAGCCATCAGTGCTCCTGAATTGATCTTTTTCGCCGCAATCCTCGTATACTGAAACATGACTTCTTTCACTATAATGGACACGACAGCCGCTATCAGTGCAGCCGTTTCGGGAATTTCAAGTGTTTCCGCATTGGCAGAGGAAATTTTTTCTATCCCTTTGATGCCGATTCCAAAACCTGTGGCGGCAAGTATCACTGCCAGAATAACCGAGGCAACACATTCAAATCTTTCATGCCCGTAAGGATGGTCTTTATCAGGTTTTTTCTTTGCAACGGCTATCCCTATCATGACAATAAAAGTGCTGAATACATCAGAAGCCGAATGTACAGCATCCGAGATCATCGCCCCTGAATGTGCAAAGATTCCTGCCAGAAATTTCAGCAGTGAAAGCACACAATTCCCCACGATACTGATCACGGATACTCTCATCGCAATCGCTGACGCATTGGAAATATCCTCTTTTTTTCTTTCATTTTTAACCATGTCCGTCATCTCCTTCAAAATAAAAAACGTGAGTTCGATAGAAAAATTCGGATCGGAGTATCTATGCGGCTGTCGCCGCATAGCTCTTAAGTTGATGACATTGAATTTTAGGGGAGGTGCCGAGCGTAGCGAGGCGGAGAGGTTAATTCAGTCACGAAGTAACTGAACGGATTATTCAAGAAGTCAGAAATTCATCGAACTCACGTTAAAAAATACCTGCGGAACAACATTTTTTTTGCTGTCCCACAGGTCAATGTGTCCTGCTGCCCAAAAGCCCGGCTGCAAATTTCTTTGTGCCTGATCAGTCTGTTTTTCAATTTAATCTGCCGCATCGGAACGCCACTGTGTCCAGCCGTCAACGACTTTTATATTTTTCAGTACAAGTATCTGCCTGCCCGGCGGATAGTCAACGTCAAATGTCACCTGCACATGATCTTTTATATGATTCTCATCATAAATGATCTGCGAAGATATATACTGATACTCTCCGAAATGATTCGACATCATATAGATATTTGCAGAAGCTACTTCAAATACATCACCAAAGATCAGCAATACATACATTAAACACAACACAACAAAAATCACTGAACCCGTTATAATATATCTGCGTTTTCTGCTTTTTGGTTTCGGCTCCTGCTTCAGCTCCGATTCAATTCTATGCCTGTTCATATTTATCCAACCTTTTCCATAACTTTGCCGTCCCTGACAACGACACTGACTACAGAAAAATCCTTTCCATGAAATATCACTGTCACACTCTCTTTCGGAGACATGACACAATTCCCGCCTTTATAGACTGCTAATTTTGAATTATTCTCATTTTCTAAAGTTTGCTTTGTTTCCTTTTTCTTTTCATTTTTCTTTCCATTTTTTTCTTCTCCTTGTATTCTTATATTTTCTGGCTTTACTTTTTCATCACTAAATGTTGTGTATATTGTTTTTGCTAATGTACTTCCACCTTTAAGATGATCCATTAAATTTGATGCTAAAGTTACTACAACATTTGTATCTATT
>CAMHPW010000174.1 GCA_946187095.1 uncultured Clostridia bacterium
AAAACAGATAAGATTTCACCCACGCTGCGGAACGAGTTTTATCGTTTTAATGCTGATCGTGGGAATTTTGATAGGCTTGTTTATTCCGTTCACGGATGTATTGCTGCGTTCAAGTATCAAAATACTGTTGTTGCCTGTGACTGTCGGTATAGGCTATGAACTGATAAAGCTGTGTGCAAGGCATGATAATGTGATCACAAGAATCATAGCCGCCCCCGGAATATGGATGCAGCATTTGACAACAAAAGAACCCGAGGATGATATGATAGAAGTAGCGATTGCCGCTATGAAGGATGTCATTCCCGAAAACGGTGAGGATATTATCAAATGACATATTCGGAATTATATGCCTATGCGAAAAGCCGTCTGACAGACTATGAAGCGATGTGCATAATGGAAGATGTTTTTGGATTTGACAGAGTTGGACTTGCCGTTCACGGAAATGAAATTCCCGCAAGTGAAAGTGAATTTCTGACAGCCGTTGAAAAAAGGGCAAAGGGGATTCCCTTGCAGTATGCGACAGGCAAGGCGTATTTCATGGGCAGGGAATATTTTGTCGGAGAGGGTGTATTGATTCCCAGAGATGATACGGAAGTTGCCGTGAATGAGTGCATGAAATTGATGGCGGGACATGAAAGAGTGATCGATTTATGTTCGGGCAGCGGTATCATAGCCGTAACGCTTGCAAAGGAATTTCCCGAAGCCGAAATATATGCTGTCGAATTGGAAAGCAAAGCTTTTGTATATCTTGAAAAAAATGTGAAATATCATGGTGCCAATGTGAATTTGGTGCATGATGATATTTTCAATGAAAATTGCGTTGAGGGCGAATTTGATGTAATCATATCAAATCCGCCTTATATATGCAGGAATATCATTCCAAATTTGCAGAGTGAAGTCCGGTATGAGCCGGAAACAGCACTTGACGGCGGTGGTGACGGTTTGGATTTTTACAGATGTATCGCTGATAAGTGGCTGAACAAGCTGAAACAAGGCGGTAAGATCATTCTTGAGATAGGCGAGGAACAGGCGGAAAGTGTTTCAAACCTGCTGAAAAGGCAGGGGATAACGCAAATTTCGGTTGTCAAGGATATTCAGAATCTGGATAGGGTAGTTTTCGGGACTATGAAAAAATAAAATAGATTGAAAAAGTGCTTTTGAATGTAGTATAATATATTTGCAATCAAACGGTAAAGGAGATATGGAAAATGGCAATTGATAAGCAGAAAGCATTGGAAACAGCTTTGAGTCAGATAGAGAAACAGTTCGGTAAAGGGGCGGTAATGCGTCTGGGACAGAATGCGGCTATGAAAGTAGATGCTATCCCGACAGGTTCACTTTCGTTGGATATTGCACTCGGCATAGGCGGACTTCCCAAAGGACGTATCACGGAAATATACGGTCCTGAATCATCAGGTAAAACCACGCTTGCCCTGCACTGTATCGCAGAAGCTCAGAAAGCAGGCGGCATCGCAGCATTCATAGACGTTGAACACGCTCTTGATCCTGTATATGCGGCGGCTTTGGGTGTAGATATCGATGAACTTCTCGTTTCACAGCCCGATACGGGTGAAGATGCCCTTGAAATAACGGAATCTCTTGTACGTTCAGGGGCTATTGATATAATAGTAATAGACTCCGTTGCAGCCCTTGCCCCGAAAGCCGAAATTGACGGTGAAATGGGTGCCTCTCATGTGGGCTTGCAGGCACGTTTAATGTCACAGGCTTTAAGAAAATTGGCGGGCTCTATCTCAAAATTGAATTGTGTGGCGATTTTCATCAATCAGCTCCGTGAAAAAGTAGGTGTTATGTTCGGCAATCCCGAAACAACTCCCGGCGGACGTGCATTGAAATTCTATTCCTCTGTCAGAATCGATATCAGAAAGATCGAAACACTCAAAGCAGGCGGTGAAATCGTCGGTTCAAGGACTCGTGCAAAGGTAGTGAAAAATAAAATTGCACCGCCGTTCCGTGAGGCTGAATTTGACATTATGTATGGTCAGGGCATTTCAAGGGTAGGCGAATTGCTGGATTTGGCAGTCAATGCAGATGTCATTAAAAAGAGCGGTGCATGGTTTTCCTATGACGGCAACAGGATTGCACAAGGTCGTGACAATGCAAAGAATTTCCTCAAAGATAATCCCGACGTT
Organism: uncultured Clostridia bacterium; assembly: GCA_946187095.1. Classification (GTDB taxonomy): domain Bacteria; phylum Bacillota; class Clostridia; order Oscillospirales; family Acutalibacteraceae; genus UBA1213. Next base: position 2,151 of record CAMHPW010000174.1, read on the forward strand.
GCGGCAAAAGTTGAGGCTGAACTGAAAGAAAGTTCGGATAAGCTGAATTTCTCCAAGACGACAAAAGCCCGTGCCAAAGCCATGACCGAAAAGGCAGAGGAAATTGAAACAACGGTTATTTCGGAAACGCCTGTCGAAAACAAAACGGAAGACATAAAAGTTGACGTTCTGGTAGAAGAATAATGACGATCACAGGCATTGAAGAACGTAAAAAAAGCATGACGGCACTGTATATAGACAGTGAATATGCCGTCAGCGTTGATACAATGACGTTTCTTTCGACAGGTAAAAAAATCGGTTCGGAAATTACGGATGATGAACTGTATGAATTGATAGAAACGTCAAAATATAACCGTGCAAAAGAAAAAGCCCTGTATCTGATAGAATACAGAAGCCGTACAAAAAAAGAATTGTATGATAAATTAGTTGTACTTTTCGGTGAAAATGCGTCGGAACGTGCAATAGAACGTCTTGAAGAACTGGGCTTGATCAATGATGAAAAATATGCCCGTGAATATGCGGAAGTTCTGCTGGAAAGAAAAGGTTTTTCCCGTCAGAGAGCGGAATTTGAACTGATGAAAAAAGGCATTGACAAAGATGTAATCGAAGAAATTCTTGACGAATTGGAACCTGAACCTGTTGAACAGATAAAGAAACTGCTTCAGACGAAATTTGCAAGGCGGTTATCGAATGAAAAAGACCTTGCAAAGACGGTGAATTCCCTCAAAGCAATGGGTTACAGATGGTCGGATATCAATGATGCAATTGAAAGCACCTCTGAATCGGATTGATTCAGAGGTGCTTTGATATTATTTTTTTCTGATAAGAATGATAATGATTCCTGTAATCAGACAAATAACGGCGGCTGCCAGCAGTGATATTGCAGGGGAATTGATGCTTGACATGATATCTTCAGTATAATATTTTGTACCAGAAAGCCACAGCACCATTGAAACGGTAAAAACATTGTTGTTGGCAATGTGTGCAATACTTGCAGGAATAACGGAATTTGTGGCTTTTGTCAGCATGGTGAAGTAAAAGCCGATGAAAATGCAGAATACGCACATCAGGATCATTCCCATGTAGGGGTACATGAAATAATCTTTTCCGAAATTGTGACCGCAGGCGATAATGGGGGCGTGCCATAATCCCCATATAATGCCGCTTACGATAATTGCCGCAGGGAATGGCATGAGTTTTTCCAGTTTGGGAGTGAGATAGCCACGCCAGCCGAATTCTTCACCGAATCCGAACAGTGTCAGCAAAGCACTTATGGAAAGTACATAGATCAGCATGGAGGAAAATTCCTTGAAATCAAAGTTTTTAAAAATCTCCCCGAAAGCCTCCGGTGGCATGAGAAACAATGCAACGGCAAAAACTGCAATCGTGCTGTATAAAACAGGCATGAGAAATGCAAGTACGATATAACGGATATTGCCCTTTATTTTCATTTTGAAAAGACAGTTTTCAAAGCCCTCTTTTGTGACGATTCTCGTCAAGATATTGGCGATTGCAGGACAAAGCATGGAAAATGATGTCAATACCTGATAATAGAGATTGTCAACCGTCCACCCGAAAAATCCGATATAGATAAATGCGGCAAGAAAAGGCGGGATAAATGCGAATAAAAGATAGATCAGAGTTCTTTTTAAGATCAATTTTTTCTCATTTGTCATAGCTTTCACCGCCTTTCAGATAAAGCAGACATGAAATTTTATACGATACCCAATAGAGAAACAGTACACAAGCAGGCATCAGCCTTAAAAACAGGGGAATACTTTCTGTAAATGTTTCCTGAAACCATTGAATAAAATCTTCCAGAGAGCCGAAAATCGACAAATCCCCGAAAAGTGCGTAAATTAAAACGATCAATACGATGGTACCCATAATGACCATT
>CAMHPW010000175.1 GCA_946187095.1 uncultured Clostridia bacterium
AGAAGCAAGGAGGTTGAAAACTAATGGCTGACTTGAAAAAATACAACTGGAATACCGAACCCGTTCAGAATCTTTCCAACGACTCCGAATGGCAGAAATTCGTTGAAGGTGCCCGAAAAGAACAGTTACGCAAGGAAAGAAAAGCCGAACTCGACAAACAGCAGAATCCCAATGCCAAGCCCAAAATTCCCATGACACGCACGGACTGGGTGAAATTTGCCATTCTCGTTGTCATTTCCATTGGCTTTATCATTCCGATCCTCCTTGTTCTCATCAACAGCTTCAAGGACAATGTTTCCGTCAGCAATTCCCCGTTTGCACTTCCCGACAGCAAGAGTTTCGTCGGCTTTGAGAACTACACCAACGGTATCAACAAGATCGACTTCTTTCCTGCATTCTTCACATCTATCTTTATCACAGTCTTTTCCGTTGCATTTATCATTCTTTGCACATCTATGTGTGCATGGTTCGTTGTCAGGGTAAAAACATGGTATACCAAACTGATGTATCTCCTGTTTGCCTTCTCCATGATCGTACCGTTCCAGATGGTCATGTATCCCATGTCATATGTTGCCAACCAGCTCAGCCTTGACAATATGTTCGGCATTGTCGTCATCTATCTTGGCTTCGGTGCAGGTCTTGCGGTATTCATGTTTGCAGGATTCATCAAGAGCGTACCTCTTGAGATCGAAGAAGCTGCCATGATCGACGGCTGCGGTCCGATCAGAACTTTCTTTATGATCGACTTTCCGATCCTGATGCCTTCGGCTATCACCGTTGCCATACTCAATGCTATGTGGATATGGAACGACTACCTCCTCCCCACACTGATCCTCAACAAACAGAGAACACTGCCGATGGCGATCCAGTATCTGCGTGGCGGCTACGGCTCCATTGATATGGCTGCCATGATGGCTATGCTCGTACTTGCCATTATTCCTATTATCATCTTCTACTTCTCATGCCAGAAGTATATTATCAAAGGCGTTGTTGCAGGTGCCGTCAAGGGATAATTCATAATTAACAGTGAACCGCAAATAAAAAGAGAGTGAAGGCTTCCTTCACTCTCTTTTTTGTAAAATCATTGACATACTATGAAAAAAAAATCATATTTTTTAGAAAAAATGCTTGACATTTTATATGGAAGTGGTAAAATATGTGTATAAAATGTTTTATTGGAATTATGGAGGAACAAAATGACTACGGAAGAAAAAAGTATATGTCTTGAAAATCAGCTTTGTTTTCCCCTTTATGCCGTTTCAAGAAAGGTGATCGCCCTTTATCAGCCCTATCTTAAACCGCTGGATATCACCTATACGCAGTATATCGTTCTGATGGCTCTGTGGGAACATGACGGCATCACCGTCAGTGAACTTGGCAAAAAGCTGTTTCTCGACAACGGAACGCTTACGCCGCTCCTTAAAAAAATGGAAAATGCAGGTTATATCTTCCGCAAGAGAAGCCATAGGGATGAGAGAATGGTCATCATTTCTCTCACTAAAAAGGGACAGGCACTGAAAGAAAAATGTATCGACATTCCAAAGTGTGTATTCGAAAAAACAGGCATTGATCCCGAAAAAGCCCAACTGCTCCGTTCACTGCTTTATGACCTTCTTGAAAAAGCAGTCGACTGAATCCTGACATACCTATAACTTGATTTTTTCATGATATTACCTTGCAGAAAAGTCTGACATTCTTTGTGTCAGGCTTTTTTGTTGTTTCCTGCGTTAAAAAAAATACAATGTAGATAAAAAAAACTCTTGTATTTTATGTGTATTTAAGATATAATTATAAGCAGTTGATTAAAAATATTGTATTTTATTACAAGGAGGCAAACATTTTGAAACAGTATAATGCAAAAAATATCTTCAACATTGCTCTCGCCGGTCACAGCGGTTCGGGCAAGACTTCTCTTGCGGAAGCGATGATCTATCTTGCAGGAGGTTCCGAAAGACTCGGCAAGGTCAGTGACGGCAATACCATCTGCGACTTCGATGCCGAAGAAATCAAAAGAAAAACTTCCGTACAGGCTTGTGTCGCTCCTCTTGAATGGAAAAACAAAAAAATCAATCTTCTTGATGCTCCCGGACTCTTTGACTTTGAAGGCGGTCTCTGCGAAGCCGCAAGAGCTGCCGATACCATGATCATCACCGTTTCCGGCAAGGGCGGTGTCAGTGTCGGTACCGAAAAAGCCGTCAAGGCTGCCGATAAAAGAGGTCTTACCAAAGTTTTCTTTGTCAACGGTCTCTGCGATGAAAGTGCACGATTCTACCGTGTATTCGAAAGCCTGAAATCTTCTTTCGGTCCGTCCGTGTGCCCCGTTGTCGTTCCCTATATCGTGGACGGTCAGGCGGATTGCTATGTTAATCTCCTTGAATACAAGGCTTACAAATATGTCAACGGCAAGGCAACAGTCGTACCCATTCCCGATATGGGCGACAGACTCGAAGGCTTGAGAACCGCTATCAGTGAAGCCGTTGCCGAAACAAGTGACGAAATGTTTGAAAAATACTTCTCCGGTGAGGAATTCACCCCCGAAGAAATTATTGTCGGTATCAGTCACGGTGTCAAGAACGGTACCATCAGCCCCGTATTCTGCGGTGATGCTCTCCTGACCTACGGCGTTGAACAGCTTCTCAACGGTCTGATCTGGCTTGCACCGACTGCCGAAGATAAAGCTGCCGAAATGGCTGTCGATACAGAAGGCAATCCCGTTGAACTCAATGTCAATGAAGATGCTCTGCCTGCCGCTGTCGTATTCAAGACAATTGCCGATCCCTTTGTCGGTAAACTTTCCTATTTCAAAGTCATTTCGGGCAAGGTATCGGGTGATACTCCTCTCGTGAACATGAGAACAGGCAATACAGAGAGAATTGCCAAAGTCATGACCATCAAGGGCAAAAAGCTCGAAGATGCCGCTTATATCGGTGCAGGCGATATCGGTGCCGTTGCCAAACTCGCTGCTACCAATACAGGCGATACCCTTTCCGCTCCCGCAAGAAAAGTTGTTCTTGACGGTATAGAATATCCTGCACCCTCTCTTACCATGGCTATCGCTCCCAAAACAAAGGGCGATGAAGAAAAAGTCGCTCTGGGTGTCGGCAAACTCTGTGAAGAAGATCCGACTATCAAATTTGAAACCAACAACGAAACCCATCAAATGCTCCTCAGCGGCATGGGCGAACAGCACCTTGATGTAGTCGTTTCCAAACTCAAATCCAAATACGGTGTAGACGTTGTATTGTCCAAGCCGAAAGTTGCCTATCGTGAAACCATCAGAAAGCCCGTCAAAGTGCAGGGACGCTACAAGAAACAAACAGGCGGTCACGGTCAGTTTGGTGACGTTTGGATTGAATTCTCCCCCTGCGACAGTGACGATATGATATTTGAAGAAAGAGTAGTCGGCGGTGCCGTTCCGAAAGGATTCTTCCCTGCCGTTGAAAAGGGACTCCGTGACAGCATTGCAAAAGGACCTCTGGCAGGATTCCCCGTAGTCGGCTTGAAAGCTACCCTCTATGACGGTTCTTACCACCCCGTTGACTCCTCCGAAATGTCCTTTAAGACAGCCGCCGCTCTTGCTTATAAAGACGGTATGCCGAAAGCAAGCCCCGTTTTGCTTGAACCTGTGGGACTTCTCAAAGCAACCGTTCCCGATGCAAACATGGGTGACATTATGGGCGAAGTGACAAAACGTCGTGGACGTGTACTGGGCATGAACCCCTCCGAAGACCGTATGCAGACCATTGAAGCCGAAGTTCCTCAGGCGGAAATGAGTGACTTCTCTACATTCGTCCGTCAGGCTACTCAGGGCAGAGGTTACTTCTCATTTGAGTTTGTCCGCTATGAAGAAGCTCCTGCAATGGTCGCTCAGAAAGTCATCGAAGAATCAAAAGAATAAGAGTGGAGAGTTGAGAGTGGAGAGTGAAGTTATGCTGTTTTCCGCTCAACTCGTAAAATACCAATAAATCAACCCGAACGGATTTTCTTGTCAGTTCGGGTTTTCTTTTTTTGCAATAAAAATCACTCCAAAACATCATTCGTT
>CAMHPW010000176.1 GCA_946187095.1 uncultured Clostridia bacterium
GTATCACTGTTTCTGTCCCATGTAAATTCTGTACTGTCTGCTTGAAGTACAAACTCTTCCTCAGAGCTTTCTTCTAAAATACTTTCTTCAATTTCTCCACTCGTATCAGCAGTTTCATCATTGTCGGACTGTCTGATTTTTTCCAGGTAATTGTCCCGAATATCTTCATAAGCCTTTTTTATGGTATCGACAGATATTCCTGTTTTTGATTTTTCGCTGTCTGAACCGAAAACTGCCGAAATTCTGTCATTGATTTTCGCATAGTCATATTTTTCGTCCGTTTCTTTGGCAAACGCTGTCATATTTACAAGACTGGCAAGCAATCCCGAACACAGAAAAACACATAAAATTTTTTTCAGTTTCAATTTAAAGGCCTCCTTATTATTATTTATTTCATTATATATTGGTGTTTGTTAGTTTACTCATAAAATTTTTCCCTTTTTCTTTTCATTTTCCTTTTGTTTATAAGTCAAACAATGACCGAACACATTGTGCGGCCATTGTCTTTTTAAGAATTAAGCTTCAACTTTTACATTAAAATATTTCTTTGAGATTGTTCCGTCGTTAATGTTTTTGGCCTTGACACAGATGATATAATCAGCAGCTTTTGCAGGCTTAATTGTAACCTCCGTATTTTCGTCATAGTCTTGTTTGGTTACCCATTTCTTATCGGTAGTCTTTTTGTAGTAAACACCATAAATCACTTCATCTTCGGCAACTCCGGCGGCAGAGCAGTTTACGGTAACGGTTTTACCTTTTTTGATGGTTTCAGCAGAAATCGTAGTTGTATTATCAAAAGCATTCAATACCAACAGATCCTGATACACCTTGGCAACCTTGCCTGCACTGTCTTTCACTTTTACGCAAATTTCGTAATTTCCGGTGAATTCGGGGGTTAATGTAATAGCTGCATTATCTTTGAAGCCCTGTCTGCAAGTCCATTTTGTATCGCCATCTTTTCTGGTATAGAAAGCGTATGTGTAATCACCTGAACCGCCTACACCTTCTGCTGAAAAAGAAACAGATGTTCCAAGTACCATTGCACCGGTTTCATAAGCATTTTCGTCTTCATAACGTATGCTGACATCTATAGTGAGAGGCACAACGTATTTGATACCGTTTTCCTGTGCATATTCAACAGCATAAGAATAGGATGAATCACAGTAGATAGTGAAATCTTCTGCTGTGCCTGCAAAAGCCTCTTTACCAATGTATGAAACTTCGGCAGGAATTTCAAGTTTTGAAAGATTTGTGCAGCCTGAGAATGCACCCTCATCAATCGTGGTCAAAGTTGACGGGAGAACAATTTCTTCCATCTGAGAGCCAAAGTAAGCGTATTTCATAATCATAGTAACGCCCTCGGGAGCATTGAATTCCTTAGCCTGCGGAACGGCATAAACCCAAAGACCGTCTTTGCTGAATACAACGCCATCTATCGACTGATAATCCGGATTTTCTTCATCAACGTTGATAGTTTCCAATGCGATAAGCTTCATGATATTGAGACCGTCTATGTCATTGATTGTAGCCGGAAGATTGAGCGTTGTAAGGGCCATTTCATGTGAGAAGAATACAGATGTAACGGGGATGCCTTCCTCGGTATAAGCAGGAACATCAAGTTCTGTTTCATCGCCTGTATAGTCTATCAAAACAGCGGTTGTCTGATTTGTCAGACGGTTGCTGTATATCATATAACTGAATTCTCCCTCGTCAACAACAGTCATCTTTGTTGTTATGGAATTGATAAACTCCTGAATATCAGAAACAAACTTTGTTACTTTTGCCTTGACTTCGGTCAACTGTGTCTCGATTTGAACCTTGAGTGCTTCAGCTTTAGCTTGAATTTCTGCTGCTTTCTGAGCAAGCATTTCTTTCACTGCAGCAGTTTCTTCCTGAATCTGAGCCTGTGCTTCGGCATTCAATTCTTCTGCTTCTGCAAGGAGTACACCTGCCTGTTCTTCGGCATCTGCCCAAATCTGATCGAGCTGTGCTGTGCACTCATCAAGAATCTGCTCAACTTTCTGATCTATCTGTTCTTGAATGCCGGCAATGAATTCTTCATCATCACCGATGGCAGCTATGAGCTCATCCGTTTCTATTCTGATCTGAGAAACCTGCTCAGCAACAGCGATTTTTATTTCAGCATCCTGAATTTGTGCTTCCTCCATGATTTTCTCAGCCATTTTTGTTTTGAGTTCAGCCTTGACGAGTTTTACTATTGCTGTCTGATTGAGAGCGTCTTTAGCCTGCTGTGCAGCGGCTTCCGCCTGTTCTTTAACGGCTGCGACCTGCTGCTGAATAGCGTCCACTTTTGCCTTTAAAGCCTCGGCAGCCTTTGTCGTTTTGTCCTGAAGGTCAGCCTTGATTGCTTCCAGTTCTGCATTTGCTTCTTCAAGAAGTGCATTGGATTCTGCTTCGGCAGTTTCCATATTTTCGGCGATCTGAGTTTCCGTCTCTGCAATGAGCTGCTCTACTTTTTCCTGTACGGCAGCCATGATCTGAGCTTCAAATTCCTCGTCATAATCGGCGGATGCAATCAGTTTTTCAGCGTCTTCCTCAATCTGAGCGATCTGATTGGCAAGATTTATCTTGAGTTCAGCATCTCTGTATTTGGCATTTGCCATAATCTCATCTGCTGCTTTTATTTTCTGATTGATTTTTGCAAGTTTTGCAAGCGTTGTCTGTGACAGCTTTGCATAAGCGTTCTGTGCAGCTTCCGAAAGCATCTCTTTAAGGGCAGCCAACCTGTCGGACAAGTCATTTGTTTCATCTGCGGGAGCGATAACCACAAGTTCGCCATCCTGTTCTGTGTCCTCAACGGCAGCGGCACAAACGCCTGTTCCTGCGACCATCGAAAGAGCCAAAGCTGCGGTCAGTACTCTTGTGATGAACTTCTTTGAACTTTTCATTGTAAAAATCCTCCTAATATAATTTTTTTTTACAAAAGCATTTCACCTGCTTTTGCATAATGTCCATCGAACCTTGACAGTTATATTGTAACATACCATGTCCAACTTATGTCCAACAAATATGCACTCAAGACGGCTCAAAAGCGAAAAATCTCCATTTTTAATAAAAAATTACCATTTTATTTATGCAATTTACCGTTAAAATTTCATTTATACCCATGACCTAAAACATTGAGCAGATAGAATTTCCTTTATATCTGATGTTGAATTATCAGGCTGTTATAAAATCCGACACTGCTACAAGTTTGCTCAATGTTTCTATATTCGAGTATAACTTGTTACAGACTTAATATTTTTTTATTTGTTTCAAACTCGTCTTGTAACTGTTTCATTTGTTTTTTGATTTCTTCTATTCTTTTTTCCGCTTTATCTTTTGCGATTATTTCAGCGTTTCTTTTTTCTATGATTTCTACAAGCATTCCAAAATCAATCGTTTCTGCTTTTATAGCGTTCATATAAAATGTGTCATATTTCATTGTGGTTTCATCGTATGCCATACAAGCGGTAACTCCGTATGTATGTTTTCCGCATACTCCTCTATCAAGTATTATGTGTTCAGCACCCATCAATGAATTTGCCTGTACCTTTGTCAAAAAATCTCTGCCGTTTACCTGTGCAATTACCATATACCATTTCATTGTGATAACCTCTTTCTTTGAATATATCCCTTTCGGGAATGGTGACGGCTTTTATTTTAAATCCTGCCGTCATTGGATTTTATTTGTATCTTCAATCATCGTTTGCCGTTCTTCTCTGTGCGGTATCGAAATAACCGCCTATTGACCAGTTCCATTCGATTTGTCCGTCATCGTACATATGACAGCCCAGTGCCTTAAATCTCCACTTGCTTGTCGTGTGTATCATTTCTGCGTCAAATCCGTCTGCCGATAAGCAAAGATACTGTGAGCCGTTCTTGTTGGTGTAAACCTCGTTTACTGTCGGTCTGAAATACTGGCCCATCTTCCTGATGGCTCTGGACGCCCCGCTGCCGAAGCAGGTCTTCGGTCATCCGTGGCTCCTGCAGGAGAACGGCAAGA
>CAMHPW010000177.1 GCA_946187095.1 uncultured Clostridia bacterium
CACGCTATTCCATTGAAGTGCTGAATACTCCCATGTATGACGATGAAGGACGACTGAACCGTTATTCATTGAAAGAAGTCGGCATTACACCCAATGTAGGCACAAGTGCCGTATATTCCGCAAAGATCGATCAGGATCCCATGCTTTTCACGGCAAAGAATATTTTTGGTGACGGCGGTGAAGAAATCTGGTTCCACAAAGTATGGATGGATGACGGTGAAGAAGAATATAAGAACGATGTCCGTGTGGATATATCTGCAAGAGGTATGCAGCTTCCGTTCTCTCACGGCAATTCCGTCACAGCCCCTGACAACTGGGAAACTATGTCGCAAACTGATATCCAAAATTGGATAATTCAACATCAAAATGATTCAGGTTCTTCGGGCTGGCTGTTCCGTACATACGAAGAGAATGGTCATATTTATACGGACTGGACAAATGACAGCCCCTATGCCGACCAAATGACAAACGGTATTCTTGGCTATCAGTATCTTGCGGCGGATAACTATGTGCAGAAGTCCTATCCCGGAGAGAACAGGGGTGCTACAGTCAATTATTTTGCACAGATTTCGGGCGTGACGGGTGTACTGAATTTCCAGCTGCAAAAAAAGCCTGCCGGTGCAGATGACAGTGAATATGCCAATGTCACCGACACAAGCGGTATGAATGCCATTATCAATTATGGTAATGTTACCAAGCAAACCTATACACAAGCTGATGGCACGAATGGTACTCGTAACAACAGATTTACATTGAATGCCCCTGCAAATCTGGTGAACGGCAAATATTCCGTCAGTATCAAAGGTTTGCCTGCATATCGTAACAACGATTCTAACAAACCGTATACTTACAGCGATTCCTGCATTCAAATAGGAGGATATACCAGCGGTGCACTTCGGAGTATCACGTTGGTGAGCTTTACCTTGGGGGAAATTTATCAGGATAACGGTACGTCAAAAAGAGACCTTATCATCGTATTCGGACCTGACAGTGATTTGGAGGGCGGTGGTACAGTAGGTGATTCCGTTACGTTTGCGGTTCGTCCTTCATATCAGAGTAATAATGGTAACGGTGCATCAACATCTACAGAATCTGTCAGAGCCGATTCTGCCGAAACCTATATCCCCGACAGAAATACTTCTTATGCAATTACCAATGGTCAGTGTCAGATTCCCGAATCGGAAAAGATATTCAATATGTATTCTTTCCGTATCGAAAATTTGGATGCGGCTTATGAATACCGTTTGGTAGATGTAAGCAATAACGGTACTGTTTTCACAAATCGTGCCAAACCGGCTCACAGTCTGTGAGCGGTTCTCAAAGCAGTTATTATAAGCCTGTCACATTGCCGTTGAGTGCCATGAATCCTTCATATCAGGCTATGACGGGTAGTGATGCGGCGAATTTGAATGCCCTCAACACTTTGCTGAATAGTGCACAGACAGACGGCAGACTGCTCAATACCAACCACTACATGACCGAAGAAGATGTCTGGACAGCCCGAGTACAAGTAAGGATAGGCTACAGCTATCACCCGAGAACATCAGCCGATTCATACGGCTATGACCTGCGTGACTTTGCAGAGCATATCATGTCTACCAATGATGCTCAAAATACATTCACACTGCGTAATATTACCAACAGTGACAATATGTCTGCTATGCAGTGGATGCAAGCCATCAAGCCGGAAAGTGATGCATGGCTCAAAATGCTTCCTGCACAGTACAGCAAACATTTTTATGCTGTTTCCGATGAATTGAACGGTGCGGCTTCCCAATATTCCTACAGAGTAGTGGATTCCAACGGAAATGCAATAGAGGGTGCAAGTGTATCTGTATACGAAACCACAGATGCCACAACACCTGCGGCTGACAAAAAGCATAAGATCGTTGTTACGGCAGACTATGATGACCATGGCTTTGCATTTAAGATTCAGCGTGCCGTTAAGGGCAGTAATAATTACAGTGATTTTTCGGGTAATCTGCACCCGTATAATGACGAAAACACTTCTTATTCGACAAATGGCAGTGTTTATACGATTCCTGCTAATGCCGCTATGAGCAATAATGTGATAGACATGACGGAAGTCAACTATAACTATACAACATCGACAGATGATATTAAAAAGCCGACACAATATGAGTGGTTGGCAGGTATCTATAAGGCGGTCTATAACAATAACGGCAAAAATTATGACCGTTACTATGCCGTACAGGAAATTCCGTGTGAAACTGCACAGAACGGCGGACGACTTTCTGACCTGACGTTCCAGAATACCCGTATCGGTATTGTCAATTACCGCATACACTTCGACTGGAATGTCGGCACAAGACTTTCGGATATGGAAACAGTTTCGCTCGAAATTGAAGCGGATTACCATGACGGTACAGGTGAAAAGCATATCATACAAAATGATAACAAAAGCACCTTTGATCTTGAACTGATCGATGGTGTGAATGACTATTATCTGACAGGACTTCCGAAATATACCCCGACAGGTCAGGTAATTACCTATACGGTCAGAGAAGTGGCAGTCAACGGCATTCCCTTTGACCGTACAGGAAAGTGTACGCTTGACAATGATACTCTCTATGCGGATATAAAAGAAGAAGATTATATCTTAAATCCCGATTCCAACAGTGATGACCTTATGCCGCTGGTCATTACCAACAGTTTCAGCGGTACAAGAGATTTTACAGTCAATAAGATATGGCTTGATGACAGTAATGCTCTCAATACCCGTACTGACTTGTATATCCAGTTGTGGCAGCACAGAACACACGGCAATTCCAATGATACACAGTACAGCAAGGACTACCTCTGGAGAAGAAAAGCAGGCTCCGATTCGTTGAACCACTGGTCATATACCTATCAGAATCTGCCGACGTATGATGGACAAGGCTATCGCTATGAATATTATGTCAAGGAGCTGACAGCCCCTCTCCAAAAAAATGACTATGAAACATACTATAACAACTCCGAACATATAACGGCAGTCAATACGTCTGACTCACCAACAAACTATACTTCCAATGACAGTGTTTTCACGATTCCAAAAGGAGATATTAACAATGGCAGTGTTTCTGTAAAGATAAGTCATATTCCTTCGGGCAATCCTTACTATGACGGTGATAACAAAGATTATGATTTCAGAGTAACGGATATGGATGGTGCTGTACTTGGGGAGATCATTGGTGAAACCTCAACAGGCAGTGTGACTATCACAAAAGAAGCCATTGATGGCGATGATGAATATATCAATCTGACGATCAGTGCTTTGGAGCTTCCGACAGATAAGGATTTCGTTTTCCGTTTGCAGCAGAAAGTACACGCTGCCGAACCGCAGTATGAGTATAATACATCTTATCTCACAGCATTCAGTAATGCCGTTCCTCAGGTCAGATACACTTCAAGCGGCGGTGTATTTTCCATATCAAGTGTGGCAGTCAGCAGCACACAGGATTTTGCACTGACCATCAGCGGATTGGAGGCAGAGGATAAAAGCGGCAACCCATATACATACCGTGCAGTCCGCCGCAGTAACGGTAATTTTTCAACAGATGGCGTATTATGTACCACTGCCGTTGAAAACGGACGTGTGACAGCAACAGTCACGCCGACCGGCGAACCCAGATATTTTGCATTCAAGCTCCAGCGTAGGCTTGAAAATACAAATGGTGAGTTTGTAAATGTCAACAGCCAGTATAACCTGACCGATGATATGTGGCGTGATATTCCCGACTTCTATGAATTTGCCGGCAGTACCGACCACACAAATCATGACTACTATCCGGGACATACCGAAGATGCAGCAACACACAAGACTTATGAAGGACGTGCCTATGATAACGGTACGATCACCAATAAATTGGTAGGTAAAATTGCAATTAAAAAGAAAGAGGAGGTATGCAAATATTATGATTTAGTTGCATACTGTGATTCAAATTCAAATAAGTGGGGCTGTAATTTTCAAGACAGAAGGATAATATCACCAGCAGAAC
>CAMHPW010000178.1 GCA_946187095.1 uncultured Clostridia bacterium
GAACTTTTTGCAGGAAATGATATGGTCGGTTTTGTAGCGAAAGAGCGTGTTGACGGCAAACTGGTACTTCCCGAAGCCGTACAGATTCTGAAAATTACCGCAACCAAGAGCACAAAGCCCTGATGAGGTGACGGTATGACAGTATCGGTCAAGGAAGTCAAAACTTTTCTGCGTATTGACCATAACGAAGATGACACCCTTATCCGCAGCTACATCTATGCGGCGGAGTCGCTGTGTCTGGACGTTATGCGAACCGATGACAGAACCATGCTGAAATCTGAAAAGAACGCAAAAGTGGCTATACTGTATGCTGTCGCCTACTTCTACGAACACCGTGAAGAAGCTGATTACAAGGCTCTGACATTATCGCTCAGAGCCTTGCTTTTCGGCAGTCGGAGGGAGGAATTCTGATGGAGATTTCACTTTTGAATCAAAGAATAACCTTTCAGCAAAATACCATTCTCACAGACCATATCGGCAATCACAGAAATTCATGGGAGAATGACTTTTCCTGTTATGCAACGGTGGGCGGAGAAAGCGGCAGAAACGGCAAAGAAACGGCTGTGGCGGGAACGGTCGTTGAGGACACGGATATTTCCTTTACCGTGCGTTGGTGCGGACAAACGGCGAATGTCGGCACAACAAGCCACCGTATCATTTTCAAAGATGAGATTTACAACATCGTTTCTATTGACCACATGAACTACAAAAAGAAGTGCATCAAGTTCCGATGCAGAAAGGCAAGGCGATAATGTGAGCAAGACAGTAAAAATTGACGACCTTGCTGATGAGGTTATGAAAGGCTTGACGGAGTATTCACGGCTTGCCACTGCCGATATGAAAAAGGCTGTCCGAAAAGCCGGAAACGATGTGCGGAAAGAGATACAGGACACTGCACCGAAAAAGACGGGTGCTTATGCGAAAAGCTGGGCGGTCAAGAAAACAAAGGAGTCCTCCGAAAAGCTGGAAGTGACTGTCCACTCGAAGAACCGCTATCAGCTGGCACATCTTTTGGAGTTTGGTCATGCCAAGCGTGGCGGCGGCAGAACCAAGGCACAGCCTCACATTGCACCTGCGGAGGAACACGGCATCACGACACTTGAAAAAGCCATCGAAAAAGCATTGAAAGGGCGACTGCATGGATAAGATTATTTCAATTCTGAATGAGATAGGACTGCCATACGCTTACGATCATTTCAGCGAGGGTGAAAGTCCGAATCCGCCTTTTATCTGCTATCTTCTGCCGGGCAGTGACAACTTTGCGGCAGACGGCAGAGTTTACTACAAGATAGATGATGTACACATCGAACTGTACACCGATTACAAAAATACGGAGCTTGAACTGAAGGTTGAGGAAGTGCTTGACCGCTATAACATCTTCTATGATAAATCAGAAGTGTGGATAGACAGCGAAAAGCTCTATGAAGTGCTTTACCAATTTGAAATGGAGGAAATCAACAATGCCGAATAAAAAGAACAAAGTCAAGTTCAATCTCTGCAATGTGCATTATGCCATTGTTAAACTGAACACGGACGGCACGGCAACTTTTGAAACACCTGTGCCTATGCCCGGTGCGGTGTCGCTGTCGCTTGACCCGAACGGTGAGCCGAACAACTTCTATGCAGACGGGTACGCCTATTACACTATCAGCAATAATATGGGATATGATGGAGAGTTAGAATTGGCTCTTATTCCCGAAAGTTT
This sequence comes from uncultured Clostridia bacterium, assembly GCA_946187095.1. Lineage (GTDB taxonomy): Bacteria > Bacillota > Clostridia > Oscillospirales > Acutalibacteraceae > UBA1213. The sequence goes on from CAMHPW010000178.1 coordinate 1,706, forward strand.
CCGCAAGGATATTCTGAAAGAAACACTCGACAGCAACGGAGTGCTTATCGAAAACTCCAATGTGGAAACCGCCAACTTCGCTCTCTTGTTTGAATTTGATGGCGATGCGAAAAAGATACGCCATGTCATGTATTACTGCTCTGCAAGCAGACCAACCATTGAATCACAGACCAATGAGGACAAGATCGAGGTCAAGACCGAAAAACTGTCCATCAAAGCAGCACCGCTTGGAAACGGTCTTGTCAAGGCAAAAACAGGTGATGACACAACCGATGCGGTGTATCTGAACTGGTACAGCGAGGTTTATCTGCCAAATGCAGTGACAGGTGAACAGCTTAATCCGTAAGAGTGGAGGTACACACAATGAGTTTGACACAGACAATAGAGATTGACGGACAGCCGGTGAAATTCCGTGCCTCAGCTGCCATTCCGAGAATATACAGACTGCGTTTTCACAGAGATATTTACAAGGACTTGTCGCTTTTGGAAAAGTCCGTCAGCAAGCAGGACGAGGACAACAGCGGTCTTGATTTGTTTTCTTTGGAGATGTTTGAAAATATCGCCTACATCATGGCAAAACACGCTGATCCCGATATTCCAGACACTCCCGAAGAGTGGCTCGACAACTTCAACACATTCTCCATCTATCAGATTCTGCCGAAACTGATAGAGTTATGGGGCTTGAATGTCCAAACCGATGTACAGTCTAAAAAAAACTTAGACCGACTGACAGGGAAATGACCACACCATTGTTTCTGCTCCGCTGTGTGCAGTTGGGTATTTCTATCCGTGACCTTGATTTGCTCACGATTGGTATGGTAAACGATATGTACAGCGAGAGCAGGAACGATGATTATAAAGGCTATTCGGAAATTGCAACGCAGTCTGATATGGACGCATTTTAGTGCAGAAAGGAGTGACACCCGATGGCTAACAGAATAAAGGGGATCTCGGTTGAGATAAGCGGCGATACTACCCGTCTGACTAAAGCACTGAAAAATGTAGACAGTTCCATTAAGAACACACAGAATCAGCTTCGGGATGTCAACAAGCTCCTGAAATTAGACCCCGGCAATACGGAACTGTTATCTCAAAAGCATAAACTTTTGGCACAGGCTGTAAGTGACACCAAACAGCGTCTTGAAACGCTGAAAACGGCGGCTGAACAGGCTAATGACGCACTGGCAAAAGGTGAAATCTCACAGTCGCAGTACGATGCCCTACAGCGTGAAATCGTGGAAACGGAACAGGAATTAAAGCGGCTGGAAACTGCCGCTAACCAGTCAGCAACGGCTGTTCAAAAGATAGCCGCTACAGGCGAAAAACTGAAAACACTCGGTAATAATATCTCCAATGTCGGACAGAAATTTCTCCCGGCTACTGTTGCAGTGGCAGGTCTTGGAACGGCGGCGGTAAAGACTGCCGCTGACTTTGATTCTGCTATGAGTGAAGTGGCGGCAATATCTGGTGCAACTGGTGATGATTTTGATGTTCTCCGTGCCAAGGCTCGTGAAATGGGCAGTAAAACCAAGTTTTCTGCCACAGAAGCCGCACAAGCGTTACAATTTATGAGCATGGCGGGCTGGAAAACAGGCGATATGCTTGACGGTATCGAGGGCATTATGAACCTTGCGGCGGCATCCGGTGAAGACCTCGCCACCACCTCAGACATTGTAACGGACGCTTTAACGGCTTTCGGACTGTCAGCCGGAGATTCGGCACACTTTGCGGATATTCTGGCAGCGGCATCAAGTAATGCAAATACCAATGTATCTATGATGGGTGAAACTTTCAAAGCCCCTCACTCGCACTCTTTGAAAGACTGTATCGTTTTGATACAATCTTTTTTCGTGCTTGTTTTGCAAGAAAATGGTGCAGCTTGTATTTATCACATAGGATACAAATTTTGATTTGCCGAAACTCTAACAAAAATCGGACTGAATTTACAAACACATAGGTTTCACAAGGAAATAGTTATATAAACATTATTTCGGAAATCGGAGTAAATTCGGAACAAAGTAAGAAAATAAAAAAGTTGTCATAAAGTTCAAGTTTATGACAACTCAAATAAAAACAAATGTTTTATTTCATTGAAAATGAAAATGGTTAATAAATATCCTCAATGGTTATGGTGGATAAATCTTTGTCCGTAACATTGCTAAGATTTACAACTCTATTGGCTTGATTCGTAATGGCTTTTTCAAACAAATTTCTAACATACCTACCGTTTGAAAAGTTATATTCTTTATTTGCACAAACTTTTTCAAAATACTGTTTCAAATA
>CAMHPW010000179.1 GCA_946187095.1 uncultured Clostridia bacterium
CAGGAGTTTTTCGGTAAGAGTAGTTTTACCGGCATCGGGGTGGGATATAATGGCAAAAGTTCTTCTTTTTTCAATCAAATCTCTATTAGTAGGCAACACGATTCCCCCATAAAAATAATTTACAAACCAATATTATAAAACAAAACTCCCGAATAATCAAGAACTTTTTTAATAGAGTGTAGAGTGTAGAGTGGAGAGTGGAGTTATATTTAGTCAATGTCCCCTTTCCAACCGAAAATCACCAATAAAAAATACCCTCATACCCCCAAAACCTGCACTCTTTGACTAATCAACTAAAATTTATTGCAAAATTCCTGCAATTTTTTATTGACAAATCCATATATGGTATGTATAATAAAATCAAAGCACTAAATCTTGTTCTTTACCTTTCCCATTGGGAATTGATACTTGACTTTGGATGTTCGCATAATGATGTTCCTTTCTCTTTACCTTTCCCATTGGGAATTGATACACCAATACTATTAAAAGAAGAAAAATTCATTGCTGTAGCTTTACCTTTCCCATTGGGAATTGATACAAGAACGTATATGTGTTTGATTTGGCAAGACCTTCCTGTGTCTTTACCTTTCCCATTGGGAATTGATACGATAAGATACTAACTAAATCAACGACTTGTATAATAATCCTTTACCTTTCCCATTGGGAATTGATACGACATATTTAGCCCTCCTTAGTTGGTTAAAAAATCCTTACCTTTCCCATTGGGGAGAAAAAAAGAAACTCCAAAACGAATGATGTTTTGGAGTGATTTTTATTGCAAAAAAAGAAAACCCGAACTGACGAGAAAATCAGTTCGGGTTTTTTAATTATGCATTATGCATTATGAATTATGAATTGTTATGGGGTTGTTTGAGTTCGACAGGTAAAACAGGATCGTTTTTTGTCGGGGTATAGTCGGGGGATAGGAGATATTCATAGAGTTTTCGGTTGATGGTGAAATTTTCTTTCATACCCCTGAAATTCCATGCTTTAACGTGTTCGTTGAGGATGGAATACCAGTTGATCATGTACATCTTTTTAGAGATTCTGTCGATAGAAGATTTGTATTTGTCATAGGCATTGTGAAGGCAGACATAATTTTTGATAAAGAGTATGGATAAGAGCAGGTGATTGACTTTTTTCATATCCATTGTGGACATGATGGAGCCGCCACGCCTTTCATAATAGTAAAGCGGTTTGCTCGTAATGGCGACTTTATTGGCATGGAAAAACACACGGGGACTTGTTGCGACATCTTCAAAATACATTTTGGGATAGGTGATATGATTGTCGGTGAAAAGCGATTTTTTATACATTTTGTTCCAGGCGAAGCTGTGCAGATACTTGTCGCTGATGAGCATATTGAGAGCCTGTTCGGCATCGAAAACGCCCGATCTGATACGGCTGAATGACGGCAGAGTGATCTTTGACATGAAAAAGGAATTGCAGAAACCGCAGTAAGATATGTCTGCATGGTTATTGACACATTCGTCATAAAGTGATTGAAGATAATCTTTATGTATGCAGTCATCACTGTCGATGAAAACGACATATTCACCTTTGGCACGTTCCAGACCGTAATTTCTCGCATCGGAAAGACCGCCGTTTATCTTATGATAGAGAATGAAACGGTTATCCTGCTTGGCGAATTTTTCGGCAAGGTCGGCACTTTTGTCAGGCGAACCGTCATCAATCATAAGGACTTCAAAATCCGTGAAAGTCTGATTTTGGATAGACTTCATACATCTGGGTATATATTTTTCTACGTTATACATCGGCACAATGACCGATATTTTCGGATTTTCTTTCAAAACAATCACTCCACAAGTTTCACATCCGTACCGAATGTATTTTCAACATAAAACACACTGACACGGTATTTGTAAATTTTGTCGCCGTCTTTGACGGTCAGCACGGTAGATTTTTCTCTATCGACTGCAGTAAATATCCTTGCAACTTTCATTTCCCCGTCAAGACTTGTTTCGACTCTGCCGAAATCTTCATCTTCAAGGGTAACAACTGCCGAAGATGTTACATCATCTTCAAGCGATACAATCATCATTGTTTCGGCTACACTTCCGCCATTGATAAATACAGGTATCAATATACCTATCACACACAATGCACTGATAACGAGTGTAAGGATTTTATCTCTTTTTTTATCGAAGAGTGCAAAGGCATAGAGAATGATTTGTGCAAAGCAGAAGATACCCGAAAGCAGGTGATAAGGCGGATTTTTAATGGCAGACTGTATAAAGCCCACACCAAGCATTGCCAACAGTAAAAGCATAGGCGAAAGGATAAGCACACTTACCCAATTTCTTTTTTTGAGATACCAGCCGACAAATGCCATAGGCAACGTCAGCAAAGTCCATATAAACCAATATCTGTAATAGCCGAACAGTCCCCAGCCCATTTCCGAAAAAGGCACTTGAAAAAGATAGATAAGCGGTTGACTTATCAAGAAAAATACAAATGTTTTAAGGGCGGATTCAAGGGGTTTTTTACAGTTCGTCATAATGATGATTGCAAAAAGTATCCAACATTCAAAGGTAGCACCGATATCCCTGAAAGAAAGGTCAATAGGGCGTACAAAGATCATCATAGCGGCTGTATAGCCAGCCGTTGCAACGGCAAAGAGTATGACATTGAGCCATGACATTTTCAAGCCTCCGAAAAGTTTGTCCGTTAATTTTTTCATACATTTTCCTCCTTGATATTTTCATCAGATTGAGTTTCGACAGGGAGTTGTTTTTTCTTGCCGACTCCCGAAAACGGCATGGATATCATAATAGTGCCGTAATAAGTAATGGTACGCCAGATAAGAATGGCGGATTTCATTGTTTCGGCCGAGATATATGCCATGAAGAACGTACTGAAGCAGTATTCGGCAGCTCCCGAACCGCCCGGCAGCGGCACAAGACTTGATACCATATTGACATAAGCCTGAGCACAAAGCATATCAAATATATTCAAATCGGGGATATGGAAAGACATGGCGATACAGTACGGCACAAGAAATAATGAAGTCATTTGTATTGCCGTAAGACCATAGACTTCTATGAGTAAAGGCTTGTCTTTTTGCAGAGCCTTGTTGCTTTCATGGAAAGATTCAAGAGTTTCTTCGAGTTTTGATAATTTTTCATCAAGGTTTTTGAGTATATGGAGTTTGGCGAGGAGTTTGAGAAATCCGCCCGCCACTTTTTTGGTAAAGTTTTTTGCAAAGGAGGCAAGCAGCAATGCCCCCAGCATGAGAAGCTGTACGACAAAGCCTATGGCAGAGAGAATCCACATATGCATATCGAGATTTCCCCTGAAGAATGAAAATCTGGCTACGACTGCAACGATACAGTAGGCAGCAAGAGTGAATTGCCAGACAAGGAATTTTTGTATGAGTGCAGACGTTGCAACAGAACCCTTGACACCCGAACGTGACATAGTGAGTATCTGCATTGGCTGACCGCCCGTAGCACTCGGCGTAATGGCACAGTAAAACTGTCCTACCATAGAGGCTTTCAAGGCGGTGCGGACTTTCAGATCAGGTGTATTTTCCCTGACAAAAAGATATATGATCGATGCATCTATTGTAATATTCAGCAAATGCAGGATCACTGCCGCCAATATCCACCAGAGGCTCACTTCAAGACCGCTGTTGATCAGGTCGATCAAACCGTCCTCCGAGAAAACGAAATACATAATTAAAAATATAGTCAGTACGAATATGGCAATATTAAAGATCAATCCAACGGATATCCTGAATTTTTTTTGTTCCTGTTCCTTATCCATAAAAAACCCCCGCTCCCATACAGATCATGAAAATATACTGGTTATATAGTAACATACTTTCAATTTCTGGTCAATGATAAAATAAAAAAATGTTCACAGCCGACATTTTTTGTCAGATGTGAACATTTTGAAAGTTAAAATTGTATTTGCGGCAGCCAGTAATTTTCAAAATAATATCCGTCATAGTCTAGATCG
>CAMHPW010000180.1 GCA_946187095.1 uncultured Clostridia bacterium
TCATGAAAAGTTTTTCTGATGACAACGGGAGAATTTTTGACAAGTGATTTTTTCACGCTGAATACAAGTTCATCACCGTCATCGAGTATGATTTTATTGTCATCAAGGTCGGTAAGGTCGATTTTTGCATAGAAATCGGAATTTTTTCTGACCGTCAAGAGCATTTTTCAGCCTCCTTAAAAAATGATAAGGCATAAGCCTTTCACTAATGCCCTGAAAAATAAAAGAATTATACCCATAGAGGTATAATTCGATAAAAAAAGAGTGAAGATTTTTAGGTCTTCACTCTTTGGATTTTAAAGGGAATCGTACATATCCGTCAGATTCTGTATCAATGCTCTTGCCTTCTGTTCTTTGGCTTTGATATCGTCAACGACTTTCTGAGGAGCCTTTGACATGAATTTCTCATTGTTGAGCTTGTTGAGCAGGAATCCGAGGTCTTTATTGGCTTTTTCAAGCTCTTTGGAAATTCTTTCCTTTTCCTTTTCAACGTCAACGAGTTCTGCAAGGGGGATATAGATTTTAGCATCAGCGGTTGCAATGCTTACCATGCCGTTTGTATTTTCAAGGTCATTTGTTACAACATCAACGGAAGATGCACTTGCCAGACGGATCAGGAAATCCTTTGACTTTGCGTATATTTCGGGAACATCTGTAACAATTGTAATATGAGCCTTTTTGGAATTCGGCACTTTGAGTTCCGCACGGTTTTCACGGACGGCTTTAATGCTGTCCATGATTCTTTCCATGGTCTTTTCATCTTCGGGGAAAGCAAGCTTATTCGTATAAACAGGGAAATCCTGAAGCATTAAATAGCCTTTTTCATGGGGGAGAGCCTGATAGATTTCCTCCGTGATGAACGGCATGAACGGATGGAGAAGTTTCAGCGATTCCGTGAGAACATAGCAAAGAATATTTTCAACATCTTTCTTTCTCTGTTCATCAGAGCCGTTGAGATAGATTTTGGAAAGTTCAATATACCAGTCGCAGAAGCTGTACCAGATGAAATCATAGATTTTCTGAGCGGCAACGCCCATATCAAACTGTTCGAGATTATATGTAACTTCTTTGATAAGGCTGTTGAGCTTAGAAAGAATCCATTTATCTTCAATAAAGAGATTTTCGGGGAGTTCCACTTTATCAATGGTCATGTTCATCAAGAGGAAACGTGACGCATTCCAGATTTTATTGGTGAAGTTGCGGATATTGATGATTTTTTCATCAATGTAACGCATATCATTACCTGGGGAACTGCCCTGTACAAGCATGAATCTCAGAGCGTCCGCACCGTACTTTTCAATAACTTCAAGGGGATCAATGCCGTTGCCGAGAGATTTGGACATTTTTCTGCCCTGACTGTCACGGACGATTCCGTGAATCACGACTGTATCAAAGGGAGCTTTGCCCGTGTAGGCAAGTCCTGAGAAGATCATTCTGCTTACCCAGAAGCCGATGATATCATAGCCTGTTACGAGAGTGCTTGTCGGGTAGAAATATTTGTAATCCTCTGCATTTTCATCGGGCCAGCCTAAAATTGAAAAAGGCCACAATGCAGATGAAAACCATGTATCAAGCGTGTCGGGATCCTGCGTAAGATTGGTACTGCCGCATTTCTGACATTGGCAGGGAGCGGATTTTGCGACATTCGTTTCACCGCAGTCATCACAATACCATGCAGGGATACGGTGTCCCCACCACAACTGACGGGAAATACACCAGTCACGGGTATTCTTCATCCAGTTAAGATAGATTTTCGTGAATCTTTCGGGAACGAATTTGATCTCACCGTCAAGAACGGCTTTTACAGCGGGTTCTGCAAGCGTTTTCATGCGTACAAACCACTGTTTTGAAATCATGGGTTCGATAGTCGTATGACAGCGGTAGCAAGTGCCTACATCATGCTTTAAATCTTCGGTTTCCTTGAGAAGTCCGAGTTCGGTCAGGTCTGCCAAAACAGCTTTTCTTGCATCGGCAGTAGTCATGCCTGCATATTTTCCGCAGTCTAAAACTTCGGGTTCATCTTCTGCTGCATGACCGCTTGCCATCAATTCTTTATAGGCTTTGACATCTTCTGCACCTGTCATGTGACCGTCATAAGTGAAACATCTCACCATCGGCAAATTATGACGCAAGCCAACTTCAAAGTCATTCGGATCGTGTGCAGGCGTGATTTTAACAACACCTGTACCTTTTTCCATGTCGGCGTGTTCATCGCATACAATGGGGATTTCTTTGTTTATGAGAGGCAGAATGGCATGACAGCCGTGAAGATGCTTGTATCTTTCATCTTCGGCATTGATGGCAACCGCTGTATCACCAAGCATTGTTTCGGGACGGGTTGTAGCGATTTCCAGAAATTCGCCTGTTTCCTTAACGGGATAGAGAATATGCCAGAAATGACCGTTCTGCTCTTCATATTCAACTTCGGCATCGGAAATGGAAGTACAGCATTTCGGACACCAGTTGACCATTCTGTTGCCACGATAGATTTTCTTTTCATTATAGAGTTTCGTGAAAACTTCCAAAACGGCATTGGAACACTGTTTGTCCATTGTAAAGTGTTCTCTCTGCCAGTCACATGAAGAACCAAGTGTTCTGAGCTGAGTAACGATTCTGTTGCCGAATTTTTCCTTCCAAGCCCAAGCACGTTCCATGAATTTATCTCTGCCAAGGTCTTCTTTTGTCAAGCCTTCGGAACGCATTTGTTCAACGATTTTAGCCTCAGTTGCAATAGCGGCATGGTCAGTACCCGGAATCCAGAGGGCTGAATAGCCCTGCATTCTTTTAAATCGGATAAGTATATCCTGTAAAGTATTGTCAACGGCGTGTCCCATATGAAGCTGCCCCGTTACATTCGGGGGCGGCATGGCGATTGAATAGGGCTTTTTCTTGCTGTCGGGTTCAGCCTTGAAACAGCCGTCTTTTTCCCACTGCTGATAGATTTTCTTTTCGGTATCAGAGGGGTTATATGTTTTGGGTAATTCGTTCAATTTAATATATCCCCTTTCTTACATTTTTTTAGTGCTTACAGTAACTTTTCTGCCGTCGTCGTATTCGATTTCATAGGAAACTTCGGGATTGTCGATAACGGCAATTTTACTGAGCGTTTCATTACAGATATAATCCGTCCAGGCTGTCGGATAATCGCCTTTGAGTTCAAGCTGAATATTGTCTGTGATTTCACAATCCATTTTACGCCTTGTATCCTGAATACTTCTGACGATATCACGGACAAAGCCTTCATCACGGAGTTCATCTGTAATGGTGAGGTCAAGTGAAACGACAATACCCTTGTCACTGGAAACGTGCTGACCTTCTTTTGCATGGTATGTTACAAGAATAATTTCACTGTCAAAGACTTTTTCTTCACCGTTGATTTCAAGAACAGCACCGTCTGCCGTGAGCTTGAATTTATTTGTCTTAACGGCTTTGATGATATTCGGGATACTGTCGGGATAACGGCTTCTGATTTCATTGAAGTTCGGGGCATATTTTACTTCTGCAACACTGCCGACATCTTCGAGAATTTCAACATTCTTGACGTTGAGTTCTTCGGCAATAATGTCTTTGAAGCTCTCCACAATGGCATTGTCTTCCTTATCCGAAAGGATAACTTTAAGAGTGCTGAGGGGCTGACGGTTCTTGACTTTATTCTTGTTTCTGATGGAACGGGCAAGATAAATTACGTTGCGGACAAGTTTAACGTGTTCAAGGAGTTCGTCATCTTTGAAGTTTTCGGGGATTACAGGGAAGTCTGCGAGATGTACGGAGAATTCGCCTGTAAGAGTCTGATAGATTTTTTCGGAAATGATAGGTGCAACAGGAGCAAAGAGTTTTGTCATGTTGACAAGAACATAGTAAAGTGTTTCATAAGCATTTTTCTTGTCCTGTGTCATATCCTTTTCCCAGAAACGCCTTCTTGAACGGCGGATAAACCAGTTTGTCAAGCCGTCAACTAAATCAA
>CAMHPW010000181.1 GCA_946187095.1 uncultured Clostridia bacterium
GAAATCTCCCATACAAGCGATATTTCCGTGATACAGCCTATATATACGACCAACGCATATATCACTCTGTATATCACGATATATTTCCCATTCGTCAGATATTCAAAACTTCTTTCACCGTAATACGACCATGATACAAGCGTTGCAAAGGCAAACATCACTATCGACAGCGATATAAATATATTCCCTGCTGTTCCCAATACGCTTTCAAATGAACAGGTACTCAACTCTATGCCGTCAAGCCCTGTCTTGTCGGCATTTGTCGTTAGGATACACAATGCCATTAACGTACACATCACTATCGTATCAATGAATACCTGAAATATCCCCCACATTCCCTGTCTGTACGGTTCATCACTATCTGCCGCCGAATGTACGATCGGCGAACTTCCCAAGCCTGCCTCATTCGAGAATACTCCCCTTGAAATCCCATATTTTATCGCCCTTGACATTCCGTATCCCATGAATCCCCCTGCCGCCGCTTTGAAATCAAATGCCTGTTCCAGTATCCTCACAAATACATTCGGTATCTCCCTGAAATTTACCCCTATCACTATCAGTACAGCCACCGTATATATTACCGCCATGAACGGTACTAATTTTTCCGTCAAGCCCGATATCCTGTCGATACCGCCGAATATGATAACCCCTACCAAAATCGCCAGCACGATTCCACTCCATTTCGGTGATATCCCGAAATTCATCAATGCCCCCGATACAGAATTTGCCTGTGTCATATTCCCCATGCCAAATGCCGCCAATGTGCAGAATACCGCAAATATTACCGCCAGCCATTTACACCTCATGCCCCTCTCTATATAATACATCGGTCCGCCTACATATTTTCCGTTCCGCTTGATCCTGTATTTCATTCCAAGCACATTTTCTGCAAAGACCGTTGACATTCCCACAAATGCCGCCGTCCACATCCAGAATATCGCCCCCGCACCGCCTAAAGCAATCGCATTTGCCACCCCGACTATATTCCCTGTGCCTATCGAACCTGCCAAAGCCGTTGCCATCGCCCGAAACGGCGATATCTTTTCATTCGTTTCACTTTTCTTTGCTTTCATAAAGGACATTGCCGTATTTTTCCACCATGTCCCGAAATGCACAAACGGGAAAAATTTCAGTTTTACCGTAAAAAATATCCCTATCCCCAAAAGCATTATCAATGTATATTTTCCCCATACTATCCTGTTTATAACTCCATTTATCTCCTCTATTACCTGCATATCATCACCATATCAAAAAGTTTTAATAATACTATGCAAAAAAAATTATTTTTATCTTTACAAGCGGCAACTTTTCATTTATAATATATTAGTTGAGATAAATTATTAAAGGGGAATATATATGATACAGTTTGAGGAATTGAAATTGCAGCTTGAACAGCTTGAACCCGATATCAAAGAACTTGCCAACGCCCTTGGTCTTGACAAGCTCAAAATGGAAATCGAACAGCTTGAACAAAGAGCGGCTCAGCCCGGTTTCTGGGACGATGCCGAAAATTCACAGAAAATACTCCAGAAAACAGGTGCTTTGAAAAATAAAGTGGAAGCCTATGATAATCTTGTTGCCGCTTATGACGATACCCTTGCACTCATTGAACTTGCCAATGAAGAAGAAGACCTTTCTTTGCTTGAAGAAGCTCAGGCGGAATTTGATAAAGTCAAAAGTGACCTTGACGGACAGCGTTTGCAGACACTTCTCACGGGCGAATATGACTCCAAAAATGCCATTCTGACTTTCCATGCAGGGGCAGGCGGTACGGAGGCTCAGGACTGGGCGGAAATGCTTTACAGAATGTACAACCGCTGGGCAGAACGTCACAACTTCAAAGTGAAAGAAGTCGATTATCTCGACGGTGAAGAGGCAGGCTTGAAAAGTGCCGTTCTTCTCATTGAGGGTGAAAATGCCTACGGCTATTTAAAAAGTGAATCAGGCGTTCACCGTCTTGTCAGGGTTTCTCCCTTTGACGCTTCAGGCAGACGACATACCTCTTTTGCGTCCCTTGAAGTCATGCCCGAAATCGACAACACCATCAATATAGAAATCCGTCCCGAAGATATCAAAATGGACGTTTATCGTGCAAGCGGTGCGGGCGGTCAGAAAGTCAATAAAACCTCTTCCGCTGTACGTCTTACCCATATCCCGACGGGTATCGTCGTGGCATCTCAGGTCGAGCGTAGCCAGTATCAGAACCGTGACGTTGCCATGACCATGCTTAAATCCAAACTCCTTGAAATCAAGGAAAGAGAACATCTTGAAAAAATCGAGGATATCAAAGGCGTTCAGAAGGAAATCGCATGGGGTGCCCAGATACGCTCCTATGTATTCATGCCCTATACCATGGTAAAAGACCATCGCACCAGCTTTGAAACAGGCAACATCAATGCAGTCATGGACGGCGATCTTGACGGCTTTATCAACGCTTATCTCAAAGCCGCAAGCCTTAACAAACTCCATGAGGATTTTGATGAAGAATAAACTTTCACTTGCACTGATAAAATTTTTTGTCAGTGCATTTTTTGTCCCCAAAATTGTACTGCCAATATGATATAATACTATAAAAAAACGGAGGTATATTTATGACATACGTTATGTCCGACATTCACGGTGAATATGACAGACTCATGGAACTGCTTGAAAAAATCCATTTCAGCGAAAATGATACGCTCTATATCCTCGGCGATATCTTCGACAGAGGTCCTCACCCTATCAAAATCATTCTCAAAATTATGCAAATGCCTAATGTTATCTGCATTGTCGGCAATCATGAATTCATGGGAATGAGATGTCTGCCGTTTCTCATGGAAAAAATTACTGATGAATCGCTTGCCAAGCTTGATACCGATACACTTAATAATATTCTCATGTGGCAATACAACGGCTTTTCCACTACCCTGAGAGAATTTACAAAACTCGATTCCGAAATGAAACAAGCTGTTATTGACTATATCGGCGATTTCACTACCTATGAACAAACCACTGTCAACAATCGGAAATATATTCTCGTTCATGCAGGATTGGGTGATTTCTCCCCCGACAAAGCCCTTGAAGATTACACAATCGATGAACTTGTCTGGGAAAGACCGGATTACAGCAAAAAATATTTTGACGATACCATTATCATAACAGGTCATACGCCTACCCAAGTCATTCGTGGCAATACCAATCCCGGATATATTTTCCGTAAAAACAATCACATTGCCATTGACTGCGGTGCCTGTTTTGAAGGCGGCAGACTTGCCGCTTTATGCCTTGATACCAATGAGGAATTTTATTCCTCCTGCAATATGTAAAAAACGGAGGTCTTTATATGATACAATTTTTCTGCGGAAGAAACGGCTGCGGCAAAACCTTTGCCGTCTATCAGCATATCCGTTCCGAACAGAATCTTAAAAATGTTATTCTCATTGTACCCGACCAGAGTACCTTCATGAATGAAAAAAAGATTCTCAATGAATTCGGTGCGGCTGCCGCCTCAGATATCAGAGTGTTCGGCTTGGAAAGGCTTTATGAATACCTTTCCGAACTCTATAACGAAAAACACAAGCAAAGAATTGATGACGGGGCAAAAACCGTCTTAATGAGCCTTGCCGCCGAAGAAGTTTCCGATAAACTCGAACTCTATGCCAAAAAAGCCATGAAAGCCGATTTTGCCGAACTGATGCTGAGTGCCGTGAATGAATATCAGCTTTGTGCGATATCCCCCAAAATCCTTTCCGAAACGGCTGAAAAAATTCAGGATGAACATCTCAAACAGAAAGTCAAAGAAAGTGCCATGATCTATGCCGCCTATGATGCACTTGTCAATCAGGCTTATTCCGATCCGAATGATGACCTTACAAGACTTTATGAAATTCTCTGCCTACATGACTTTTTTCATAATGAAGCAGATCGGAAGAGCACACGTCTGAACTCCAGTCACCCTAATCCATCTCGT
>CAMHPW010000182.1 GCA_946187095.1 uncultured Clostridia bacterium
CATCATCTCCTACTCCAAAAACAGCAGTATCGACAATTCAAAAAGCTGGCTTTTTGCCGTTGTCAAACATCAATGCCTTAAAATTCTCCGTCAGGAACATACCGAACAAAAATCGCCTATCGAAGATTATTCCGAAACCCTCTCCACTGATGACAGTACCGAAATTGTCGGCAATTCCACGGAAATGTCCGTGTATAACTTTCTCCCGACGGGCAGATCATCAAAATTGAATTGACTTCCGAATAATGAGTCCTCATAAACAAAGACCGCTGTACCATTTTTTTGATACAGCGGTCTTTTTATGTGATAAGTTTTTCACTTTGGTCAGTCTTTTTCAATATCGTCACTTTCATTTTCATTGTCATCATTATTCGCTGAAGAAACGATACTTGTTGTCGCTTTGTCGGGCGATACCGTCGGTGCTGCACTGACTGCGGCTGCGGCTGATGCCGTGATCATAAGCGTGAGTACCATTGCCGAAACTTTTCTGTAATATCCGTTCTGCATATCGCAACACTCCTTTTAAATGCTGAATTAGGAATGAGGAATGTGGAATAACGTGCAAGAATGAAGAAATTCCTGATTCCTCACTCCTCATTTCTCATTGATGATAGTATACTTTGTCCGTTTATACTGCGTTTGAATTTCTTTTGAAATATCCTTTAATATTACCTTAAAAAATTTCAAGATATTAACATTTTTATGTTCTTCGGAATATACTGTATTAAAAAATTATTTTCGGGAGATTTTTTAATATGACCAATATCAACAGTTTCGGGATCATAGGCGGTGACAAACGTCAGCTTTACTGTGCAAGATCCGCTACAGATGACGGCTACGGCGTGTATATATGCGGCTTTGAAAAATGCGATACCCTGCTTGGAATGAAAATATCCGACCTCGAAAGCACTGTCAAAAATGCCGATGCTTTCATACTTCCTCTGCCCGTTTCAAAAGACGGTGTAAATCTGAACACTCCCCTTTCCGATAAAAATATTTCTATTGACAGCTTTTTTCAGCTTGCGGAAAACAAGCCTGTATTCTGCGGAATGAAACTCTCCTTTAACCGTGATAATATATACGATTACAGTGCAAGAGAGGAATTTGCCGCCGCAAATGCCGTTCCCACAAGTGAAGGTGCCATTGAAACCGCCATGCTGGAATATGACGGTACCATCAACCGTTCAAAATGCCTTGTCACAGGCTATGGCAGGATCGGGCGTGTGCTTTCCGATATGCTTCACGGACTCGGTGCAGATGTCACCGTCAGTGCAAGAAATCTCAAAGACCTTGAATTCATCAAAGCAAAGGGATTTCATGCACTCCATACAAGCGATATCAAAGGCAATTTTGATATTATCTTCAACACTGTCCCCTATATGATATTCAATGCCCATATCCTTGCCAAGACTGCACAAAATGCACTTGTGATAGATTTAGCCTCTATGCCGGGCGGTGTGGACTTCAAAGCCGCCGAACGACTGCATATCAAAACTGTCCATGCACTGTCCCTGCCCGGAAAGGTCGCTCCCAAGGCTTCCGGCATTATTATCAAAAATGCCGTCTACAACATTATCAGGGAGGAAAATTTATGACTGCTCTGAAAATCGGCTTTGCTATGTGCGGTTCGTTCTGCACATTCTCAAAAGCCATTGAACAAATGGAAAATCTCATCAACTCCGGTTATGAAATTATCCCCATCATGTCATTCAATGCGTATTCGACAGATACACGTTTCGGAAAAGCAACCGAAATTTGCGAAAAAATACAGAATCTATGCCAAAGAGATATCATTCATACGATCAAAGATGCCGAACCCATAGGTCCCAAAAAACTTACGGATATCATGATTGTTTCGCCGTGTACGGGAAATACCCTTGCCAAGCTCGCCAATGCCGTTACGGATACCCCTGTCACAATGGCTGTCAAGTCACATCTCCGTCAGCAAAAGCCTGTTCTGATCAGCATTGCCACCAATGATGCCCTCGGTGCTTCGGCACAGAATATCGGCAAGCTCATGAATACCCGTCACTATTATTTTGTACCTTTCAAACAGGATAATCCCCTGCAAAAGCCAAATTCACTTGTATCCGATTTTTCACTGATCCCCTCCGCATTGTCCTATGCCATTGAAAACCGACAGATGCAGCCCGTTCTTATATAAAAACAGCAGTACAGAAAGACACGATTCTGTACTGCTGTTCTACTATATCACAAATATGTAAGCTGATCGGCGAGCCATTTTTCCGTATCTTCAAATTTCACATTGCTTGCCTTTGAAGACGATGAACTTTCCGATGAATCCGATGCGGCAGATGATGTATTTTCACCGCTGCCTGTGGGATTCCTGAAAAGTACGAAGTAAGCAGTAATTCCAAGTGCAATTAACAATACAAGTATGATAATAGCGGAAGCAATCACCTTATTCTGCTCCTTTGGTGCAGTAATGACATTGACACCCATATTTTTGTTAACAACCTTTGCATTTTCATCATGCTTCATCGGCTCTGCTACAACGTCATTCTTTTTCCATTCGTCTTCCTGTATGACATTATTTCCGTCCAGTCCCATTTTGCCGGCATACATCTGTCTTTTGAGGTTCTTTACATAAGATGTCTGATCGAAGGTCGGATCTGACGGAACCTGCTGCGGCGGAAGATCGCTTAATCTCTCACCTGTGGCGGTAAGTTCCACTCTCTCCTCACGGATCGGCTGCAGGGGCTGACTGACCGGCTGTCTTGGCTGTCTTGGCTGTCTTGGCGGCTGCTGAACAGGTCTCTGCTGCATAGGCTGCTGTACAGGTCTTTGCTGCATTGGCTGTTGTACCGGCTGCTGTACGAGTACTTGCTGCTGGTTGAACTCATTCGGATTAGATGACCACTGTCTCTGCTGACGGGGCTGCCTCGGCTGACGTACCTGTTGCTGAACAGGCTGCTGTACCTGCGGCATTGGCTGCTGTACCGGCTGCTGCGGCTGAAATTCATTCGGATTGGATGACCACTGCCTCTGCTGGCGGGGCTGCCTCGGCTGACGTACCTGTTGCTGAACAGGCTGTTGTACCTGCGGCATCGGCGGCTGTACTACAGGCTGCTGTATCTGCTGAGGCTGTATGGGCTGCTGTACCGACGGTCTCTGCGGCTGTACAGGCTGTTGTATCTGGGGCTGTTCTTTCTTCTGCAGTATAACAGACGGCTTGGGCGGCTGCTGAGGCAGTGCTACTTCAACCGACTGTACTGACGATGACACTTCTATATCTATATCGGGCTGTGAACGTCTGGGCGGAGCTGCTTCGGGACTATTGATATTCGGCAGGGCATTGCTTACTTCTTCTCTTGCTATCGATGAAAGTCTGACAGCAGGTGCAGACCTGATCTCTTCAATCGTGATCTCCCTTTCAAGCTGCATTGGCGGCAAAACCGTCTGTTCCTTATCCTTTGCAAGGGGTGTCAGCGGCACTGACTCTGTATCGGCAATCGATGAAAGCGATACAGGTCTTTCAAGCTGCATCGGCGGAAGGGAACTGTCATCCCCCGTTGGCATTTCGGGCAAATGATCCAAATCGTTATTCACCTTATCCGCCAAGTCCGTCTGCTGACTTCTTGATGCATTCCTCTGCTGGAACTTTGCAAAGATCGTATTCTGCTGTGCCTGTCTTTTGGCTTCTTCTGCGGCAAGTCTTGCCTGTTCCGCCAATCTCTCCTGTTCGAGACGTGCAGCTTCTTCCGCAGCTTTTCTTGCTTCCTCGGCTTTTCTTTCTTCTTCGAGCCTTCTTGCTTCTTCCGCAGCCTTCGCTTCTTCTTCCAAACGAAGTGCTTCCTCTGCTTCAAAAAGTTCCTGTTCTCCCTGTTGTCTTTGTTGATATTGCCTTATTTGATTTTCATTTTGTGATT
>CAMHPW010000183.1 GCA_946187095.1 uncultured Clostridia bacterium
TGCAGGTCTTTGGGCTTTTTGTATGCGAGCTTGAATCCGAGCAGTTCAGCGGAATTTTCAAGCTGCTGAATATATTCCGAATAGGAGTTCTTGTTATGCAGAGGAACGAAATTCTGGGTATCGGAATAGAATTTCATAGCGTCATCGGGGTGGAATATCTGAGAATCACCGCAGAGTTTCACGACTTTATCCAAATCCGACATCATGCCTATGATACTGATTGCTTTTACCTGCTTCACTGACACGAGATCACCTCCTTTAAAAAAATTTTTTGCAAGATTTATTTGATAAGAAGTTTACGCTTCTCATCAGCGGGAAGTTGATATCGTGCAGCCTCGATGAGATTGACGATATTTTTGAGTTCTATCTCACGCAGATAGATATAGGATATCATAACGACAGTCGGATTGGGTGACAGTCTCAAATGATGTTTGCAGTAGTTGTATATCATGACATCTGTCATCTGACGGTGTTCATGATAATTCAGCTTGGACATGAGTTTGCCGATATAGGTGTTTTTGGAGAGTTCAAAAACGAGTTCCACGTTTTCGGCATGACAGAAGTCCGAAAGAGTCTTTCTGGACAGTCTGCCATACGGGATCAGCATAGGCATGATCTCATCGGGTGAAAAGAGATAATATTTTTTCAGTCTGATGATCCTTGACATATTTTCGATATCGAGCATGGACAGGAAAATATCACGGAGTTCTTTTTTGTCACTTTTATGTTTTCCCTTATCTATTGTTTCAAGAGCCTTTTCATAGCTTTTATTTTCGAGAGCAATCTCAATAAAAGTGATATCCGCTTTGGCATTGTCTTTGGGGAGGCGTTCCGAAAGGACAGAATGATACCATGTGCCTTTGAGAGCCGTGAGCATATCACTGTAAGAACGAACCCCTGCAAGTGCTTCAAGGCTGATATCGGTGAATTCATCAAGTGACAGCGGCATGGTATAGACGTATTCCTCTGCCTTGCCGATATTCATGAGCATAAGGCACTTTATGATCTGTTCGATCTCCATTCGGGAGATAAAAAAATCCGAAAATGCACGGGTATCTTCATGTGCATAGCGTGAAAGGGCAAAGAGATCGAAATAGATTTCCTGTCTGAGCAGGGTTTCGAGCTGTCCACGGTGTACGTTGTTTTCATCCAGGCTGACGAGGACGGAGGAATAATCAGTACGCTGTTTGAGATAGACGGCGATTTCGGCAACGCTTTTGCAGTCAAGCAGAGCCTGAAAGTCATGTTCTTTCAGACTTTTGCCGTACATGGCACGGGATTTGGCAAGAATGGCATTTGCCGATTGTGATGACATAACATTCACCCCCTTTTTTGAAAGAAGAATGATATTTCTCATTCCTAATTGTTAATGACTCTTTCCACGATCTCATCAGCCCATTTTTCAGCATTTTCGCTGCAGGATTTTTCAAGTCTTTCAATGACAGCCTGATTTTTTGCGGTGATCGCTGAAAGTTTTTCATCTGCACGTTTCTGGGCGGTCTGCTGATTGATGGAGATACGTTTATTAGCCCTTTCGAGATAATCTGTTTTGATTTTCTCTTTTGTGAGAAGGACTTCATTTTCATAGCTGAGTTTGGTTTTGAGAGCCGTTTCATTCATTTCACGGGCTTTTTTGTCCATTTCGATGATTCTGGCGATCATTTCTTCCATAGAAGTTCACTCCTTTATTACAGATTGCTGACTTAAATTATATACTTATTTTTCATATTTTACAAGAGTAAATCAAAAATGCGGAGAGAATTTTATAAAAAATAACTGCACTGCTGTCAGAAAACAGCAATGCAGTTTCATTGTTCATTACAAAATTAAAAATTTTCCATTTTTCATTTTCAATTTTCAATTTAAGAGAGCAGTCCTGCGGCATACTGATTGTTGATGTGTTCGTTGAGGGTAGAGGCATAGTAGGCAACGGCATCTTCATCATCAGTAGCGGCTTTATGGCAGAAGTAGAAATAGTTGGTATCATTGGGGGATACAGCGGCTTCGATAGCGGCAAGTCCGGGATTGCAGATCGGACCTGCGGGAAGTCCTTCATAGTCATAGGTGCTGTATTTGCTGACGTAGGTGTTTCTGATGGAAACGGGAACTTCCGCCTGCGTTGTATAGGGATAGAAAAGAGTGGAGTCAAGCTGAAGTTTGGAGAAGCCCGATTCGCCGTACCAGCTCACGCCGTCATTGTCAAGAGTGGAAAGACGGTTATGAAGTACGGAGGAGATCATGTACATATCGTGTTCATCGGCAGCCTCTGCCTGTATGAGAGAGGCGAGCGTAAGGACATCTTCCATGGACATACCGATTGCTTCGGCACGCTGGGCAATGGTGACTTTCTTTTCAAAGCCGTCAACACGGGACTTTGTCTGATAGACTTTTCTTCGGTAGTTGGCAAGGAATTTTCTGACAACGCTGTCAAGGTCTTCGCCGACATAGAAATCGTAGGTATCAGGGAAAAGATAGCCTTCGAGTTTATAGTAACGGTCTTTGGTATTGGCAATGCTTTTGATAAAGTCATAGTCTTCGTCAAATTCGGACGAATTGCAGACCTCCAGAAAATCTTCATAATTGCAGACTTCTTTTTCGGCAAGGAGTTTTGCATAGTCATGGACGTTCATGCCTTCTGTGAAGCGGATTGTCACAATATCGGTTCTGTTCATATCTGACTGGAGATAGTTGATGAGAGCCTGATAGTCTTTGTTGGTGGGAACTTCAAAAGTACCTGCCGTAAAACCGTGAGTCGATTTTGTGACGGTGGCATAGAGCTTGAAGAAAAGTTTATTTTTGATAATGCCGTTTTCATAGAGCATATCGGTGATCTTGTCAATGTCATCGGTTTTCGACAGGGTGACGGAGACCTGTTTTTCCTCCTCACGCCCCACTGCAAGCAGATCATTGATGCCTACCATGAGATACTCGCCGAACAGTATGGATACCGTGATGATCATGACCGTCCACACGACATTGAAAATAACACGGTTGGATTTGGCTTTCATCCTGCGGCGTTTGTTGGCAAGACGGTGTCTTTTTCGTCTGGAACGCCTGTCTGACGGATAGGCGGCAGCATTTTCTTCACCGCTCGATATATCGGAAGTTTTGCCAAGCTCGGTATTGCTTTCAAAAACGGCTCCGTCACTTTCGGAACTCTGTGAAGAACTTGTGATATCCGTATTTTCGGGCAGGTCGAAATCATTGTCGGCATTGAAATTGATTTTGAAATTGGCGACCTTTTCCTGTCGCTTTTTTTCTATTTCGTCGTTCAAATCGAATCGCTCCTTATTCGTGCGGCAAAGCACACTTTCTGAAATATTTTTCCGTGACGAGCAGATCAACGGCAGTGTCATAGATGCCTCTGGGCAGCTTCCACTGTACGCAGCTGCTGTAGCAGATGCCGATCCTGCTGCCGTTGAAATCCGCAAGGAATCTGTCGTAATATCCGCCGCCGTAGCCGATGCGGCAGCCCCCGAAATCAAATGCCATTCCCGGTACGATGCACATGGCACGGTAATAAGTTCTGATTTTCGGGCATATATCCGTTTTGGGTTCAAGCAGTCCGAAACGTCCCGTTTCAAGGTCGTCAAGGGAACGGATCGCATAAAAATCCATCAGGTGATTTTCAATGCATTTCGGTACGGCAACGATCTTGCCGTCTGCAAGGGCTTTTTCAATCAGCCTTTCGGTATCGACTTCAAGCTCCTTGGAAACGTATGTGAAAAGATAACGGCAGTCCCTGTACTGATAAAGAGAAGTGACACGTTCCAATATTTTCCTGTCACATTCGTCCTTGCATTCCGGTGTCATGGCTTTGCGGATATTTTTGTATTTTTCTCTCAAAAGGCTTTTTTCAAGTTTGATATTTC
>CAMHPW010000184.1 GCA_946187095.1 uncultured Clostridia bacterium
CAGCACTTCTGTTTCGGCGGCTTTCGGCATTTCCTGTGCGGGAGATATTTCCGACAGCAAATATCATACGATCGCCGTGATCGGTGACGGTGCACTGTCAGGCGGTCTTGCCTATGAAGGTCTGAATAATGCAGGCAGATACAAGAAGAATTTCATTATCATTCTCAATGACAATAAAATGTCTATCTCCAAAAATGTCGGCTCGATGGCAAAATATCTCACCAAAATCCGTATCAAGCCGAGTTATCTTGATGCTAAATCAAGAGTACAGGATTTTCTTGAAAAAATCCCCGTCATTGGAAATTCCCTTGCCAACGGTGTCAGGAAAATCAAAGACTGGGTGAGAGATGAATTTTTCGGTCACAGAAATAATATCTTTGAACAGATGGGATTCACCTATTACGGTCCTTTTGACGGACATAATATTCCGCAGCTTGTGACGGCTCTCAAAGCCGCCAAACGAAAAAAAGGTCCTGTACTTGTCCATGTCTGTACGAAAAAAGGCAAGGGCTATGAATTCGCCGAAAAAAATCCGACAGGCTTTCACGGTGTTTCCGCATTTGACATTGACACAGGCGAACCGAAAAGTTCTGCCAAAGGCTATTCCTGTATTTTCGGCAAATACCTTTGCAGTCTTGCCGAAAACGATAAAAAAATATGTGCTCTCACCGCTGCCATGTCTTCAGGCACAGGTCTGACGGAATTTGCCAAAAAATATAAAGACCGATTCTTTGATGTCGGCATTGCCGAAGAACACGCCGTTACGTTTGCAGGCGGTCTTGCTTCATGTGAGGTCATACCGATTTTTGCGGTGTATTCCACTTTTTTGCAGAGAGCCTATGACCAGATCTTACATGATGCTGCCCTGCAGAATCTTCATATAGTTCTTGCCGTAGACCGTGCAGGCATTGTCGGCGAGGACGGCGAAACACATCAGGGCATTTTTGACGTTGCTTTTTTAAGTACCATTCCCAATGTCACTGTCTATGCCCCGTCCAGCTTCAAAGAACTCGAACTCATGCTTGACAAAGCCATTTATTATACAGGCGGTACGGCTGCCGTGAGATATCCCAGAGGAACGGAAAGATATCTGCCTGATGATTTCGAGCCGTCCGCCGAGCCTTACAGCCTTTACGGTGACATTGACAGTGACGATTTGATCATTACATACGGAAGAACTTTTTCTGATGTCTGTCTTGTCAGAAATGAACTCAACAGAAAATTATGCATACTCAAACTCAACATGATCAAGCCCTTTTCCGAAAAGGCTGTTGAGATCGCCATGAATTACAAAAGAGTTTTTTTCTTTGAAGAAGGCATCAGAAACGGCGGTGTCGGTGAACGATTCGGCTTTTCGCTGTATCAGTCGGGCTTTCAGGGAAAATTCGACCTTACGGCGATAGAAAATTATGTTCCCCAGAGTACAACGCAATCCGCACTTCATCAACTGGGACTTGATACCGAAAGCATTAAATTGAAATTAGAAGAAGGGAATGTCTGAATGTCTGCCAAAAAACGTCTTGATATACTTGTCTATGAAAGAGGCTTTGCCGAAAGCCGTGAAAAAGCCAAAGCTGTTATCATGTCCGGCATTATCTATGTTGACAATCAGAAATCCGACAAGCCGGGCACAACTTACAGTGAAGATGTCAACATAGAAATGCGTGGCAATAAACTGAAATATGTCAGCCGTGGCGGTCTGAAACTCGAAAAAGCCGTTGATGTGTTCGGCTTGGACTTGAAAGACAAAATCACAATGGATATCGGGGCTTCGACGGGCGGCTTTACGGACTGTATGCTGCAGAACGGAGCTAAAAAAGTCTACTCCATTGATGTCGGTCACGGTCAGCTTGACTGGAAATTACGCAATGATGAAAGAGTTGTCAATCTGGAACGTACCAACGTAAGATATGTCACAAAAGAACTGATCCCCGATGAGATCGACTTTTTCAGCGTGGACGTATGTTTCATATCGCTTTGTCTTGTCCTGCCCGCCGTCAGACCGCTTTTAAAAGACAACTGTACAGCCGTTTGCCTGATCAAGCCCCAGTTTGAAGCAGGCAGAAATAATGTCGGCAAAAACGGCGTTGTCAGAGATAAAAATATCCATAAAGATGTTATCCGAAAAATCTATGACTTCTGCCTTGCCAACGGCTTTGATATATTGGATTTGGATTTTTCGCCAATCAAAGGTCCCGAAGGCAATATCGAATATCTTTTGTATATCCGAAAATCCGAAACTCCCTCGGCTCTCAAAGAGATCAATATTGATGAAATCGTGGAAAATTCCCACAATGCACTTGACAAATAAGCGGTGATAATTTATGAGCAGAGTTAGAAGTATCGCTGTCATGCCCAATCTCACGAAAAAAGATGCCTATGAAGCCTCACTTCAGGCTATCCGAATCCTGTCCGATACGGGTATGCAGATATTGATGGAATGTTCACTCAGCAGGCTCTATACAGATGAACATATCGTCTTTTTCGGCAGTGAATTCACCATGCTGAAATCATGCGATATGGTGCTGACAATAGGCGGTGACGGCACGATCATCCATGCCGCAAGAGAAGCTGCACCGCTTGACAAGCCCCTTTTGGGTATCAATACGGGCAGACTCGGATTTGTGGCGGAAATCGAACCCAATGAACTTGATATGCTCAAAAGAATTGCAGAGGGCAATTATGCTATCGAAAAAAGAATGATGCTGAAAGTTACCCATAAAAACCGTGAATACTATGCCATGAATGATGCTGTTATTTCCCGTGGTTCTCTTTCAAGACTCATTGACATAGACGTATCTCTTGCAGAGGATAAAGGTCACATATGCAGTTACCGTGCAGACGGGCTGATCGTTTCCACTCCCACAGGTTCCAGTGCCTATTCGCTGGCGGCAGGCGGTCCTGTCGTGGAACCTACCATGAAATGTATCGTCATGACACCCGTGTGTTCGCATTCGCTTTTTGCAAGACCTGTGATATTCAGCCATAAATCACAGCTTGCCGTCAGTGCCTCATGCGATGACAATACGCAGGTCTATCTGACTCTTGACGGTGCAAAAACCCTTACTATAGCACATTCCGATGTCATCTATATGACATCCTCCAAAACAGAGACGAAATTCATCAAACTCAAAGACAAGACTTTTTATAAAGTCCTCAATGACAAGTTCACAGAGAAAGGCAGACAGGAATGAAAACAGAACGACAGTCCAAATTACTGGAAATAATATACCAAAACGATATCGAAACGCAGTCCGAATTGCTTGAAAAACTGAATCAATGCGGCTTTCATGCCACTCAGGCAACCGTATCAAGAGATATCAAGGAATTAAGACTCATCAAGATTCCCAACGGCAAGGATAAATACAAATATGCGGCTGAATCCGTCCCTGAAGATGAAAACCGCTCTCATTCCTATTTGTTTACAACAGCCGTGACAAGCATTGACTATTCCCATTCACTTGTCGTGATAAAGACCAAAGGCGGTATGGCTCAGGCAGTCTGTGCGGCTCTCGATTCCACTAACCGTCCGGGTGTCATGGGTACTATCGCAGGTGATGACACGATCTTCGTTGCGACACGCTCGGATTCCGCTTCGGCAGGACTTGCCGCCGACCTTAAAAAACTCATGTCAGCAAAAGCATAAAAAGAGGAATCAATATCCATGTTAAAGAATTTGTATATCGAAAATATTGCCGTTATCGAAAAATCAAGCATTGATTTTTCAAACGGTCTGAATGTCCTCACGGGTGAAACGGGTGCAGGTAAATCCATTGTTATCGACTCCATCAATGCCGTTTTAGGCAACAGGACTTCAAGAGATTTGATAAGAAACGGCTGTGAAAATGCCTTTGTCAGTGC
>CAMHPW010000185.1 GCA_946187095.1 uncultured Clostridia bacterium
TTTTTTCGATTTCGGGCGGAAGTCTTGTAAAATCAATATAGATTTGTTCATCATCACCGCCGTCACTGTTGCCGCCTGTGGTATCGTCACCCATGGATTTTACGGCACCGTCACGGGCTTCCGGATTATTATAAAATACAAAATCTTCATCACGGATCACCTTGCCGTCTGCACCGAGCAAAAATGCGGATGCATCAAGGTCAAAGTCAAAACCGCCGTCATATCTGTTGGAATCCCAGCCCAAGCCGACCAAAGCATACTGCATGGAACTGCCAAGACCGACTCTTTGTCCCTTTTGAAGATTGACTGCCATGCGATTACCTCCTTATACGTTTACGCCGTAAGCACTGCACAATGCTGCCAAGCCGCCTCTGTAGCCTGCCGCAAGGGCATTGAATTTCCATTCGCCGTTCTTTTTATATATCTCACATACAACGAGAGATGTTTCAATAGAAAATTCCTCTTCCAGATCGAACTGTATCATTGTTTCGCCCTGTGTGTCGAATTCGCTTTCAATTTTGAGAACTCTCACATACGCATTGGAAACCTGTCCGAAATTCTGACGGCGAGCCTCTGCATCATGTATCGTTACCGTGATGGCAATTTTTTCTATTTCGGGCGGAAGTTTTGTGAAGTCTATGAAAATCTGTTCGTCATCGCCCTCTGCACTGCCGCCGCCTGTCGTATCGTCACCGCTTGTTCTGACTGCACCGTTTCTTGATTCGGGATGGTTATAGAAAATAAAATCCTCATCACTTATTACTTTACCGTTGGCACCAAGCAGAAATGCAGATGCATCAAGGTCAAAATCAAAGCCCCCGTCATATCTGTTGGAATCCCAGCCCAAGCCGATCAATGCCATTGTCATGCCTTTGTCAAGAGAAACTCTCTGACCTTTCTGAAGATTAACTGCCATAATAAAAACCCCTTTTCTTGAATGCATAATTCATAATGCATAATGCATAATCAATTCATAATTCACAATGCATAATGCGTAATTGAATGTATGCAAAAATTTTTTTTATAAACTCTCATAACTCTGCCAAGCCGACTGTCACAATCCCATTATGCATTATGCATTATGAATTATGAATTAAAAAGTTATCTCCAAACATTCTTGGGAAGTCCGTAGCGTTCTGCAAGGTCATCTACTGCCCAAATATTCATCGGCTGACCGATCGCATTGAATTTCCATTCGCCGTCTTTTCTGTAAAGCTCGCCGAATACCATCGCACATTTGCCGTCATAGTCCTCCGAAGAAAGATTATATATGCAAAGTTCCTTGTTTGTATCAGCGTCAACGATACGGATAAAGGCATTTTTGATCATGCCGAAATGCTGACGGCGTTCCTGTGCCTGATAGATACTTACCAAAAATACGATCCTGTCATATTCCATAGGAAGTCTTGAAAGTTCAACCATGATCTGTTCGTCATCACCCTGACCGCCGCCTGTCAGATTATCGCCTCTGTGAATGACACAGCCTGTCGGATGATTGAGATTATTGAAGAATACAACGTCCTGCCTTTGCGTGATCTTGCCTTTCTGGAGAACGAATGCCATCGCATCACAGTCAAAATCCAGTGTACTTCTTCCGCCGAAAAGTCTGCCGAAACCGCCGGGTTTCTGAGCCTCGTCCCAGCCCAGACCTACCATTACTCTCTTTAATCCCGAATTGCCTTTTGTCAGGTCAACTTTCTGTCCTTTTTTAAGACTTACACTCATTGTAATCGTTCCT
The DNA here is from genome assembly GCA_946187095.1 of uncultured Clostridia bacterium. Taxonomy (GTDB): domain Bacteria; phylum Bacillota; class Clostridia; order Oscillospirales; family Acutalibacteraceae; genus UBA1213. Next base: position 1,739 of record CAMHPW010000185.1, read on the forward strand.
CGCTTTCTGTTAAAAAAATCTGCTGTTTCATATCAATTATAGACTTTTATTATTACCAATTATACTTTATATTGTCAATTTTGTCAATACAGACACAAAAAATCAAGGGAATATGAATTACTTTCATATTCCCTCAAAAAAATTATTTTAATCTTTCCAGACAACTTCGTCCTCGGCAAAGCCCTTTTTCTTTTTCTCATTGATAATGAGCCTTGCAAAGAATCCGCTGACAAATACCAATGCGGAAACTACCCAGCCTGCAGCGACCTGTGCCCATATCGGATAGCCGCCGTAACTGCCGCCGTTCTGTCCGAAAAGCACAATCATATTCCATACAAACAGGGCTGTCAGCAATACAGGAGATACAAATTTGATGGAATAGGCAAACCACCAATACGGCGTTTTGAATTTCTTCGTATTCCTGTTGACTTCGGCAAGCACTTTTTTCAGGCTGAATGTCCAGCCGATAGCGATACATTCCAGAATACCTATCAAGATAAGATTTATCTGATTTGTCCAGTTATCGACGATATCAAGCCATGCAAGACCTGCCTGTGTCGTGAAGATCAGCGAAATAAGACCGCATATTGCACATACGGCAATCGTAACGGTTTTCGGCTTGAGATGGAATTTATCCGCCACTGCCGCCGATACGCCTTCTACGATCGAGAATGCGGAGTCGATGGCAAGAGTGATGAGCATTAAATAGAATATGGCACCGAATACGGCATTCAGCCAACCTATGTTTGTAAGATTTACGATAGCCTGCGGATATACGATAAATGCTGTTGCAATACCGCTTGCAGTAACTTTATCAAGCATACCCGTACCGCCCATTGTCGAGAACATAACGATTCCCGAAAGTACACTGATCGCCATATCGGAAAATGCAATAATAACAGCGTCCATGGCAATATTGGCATCATCTCCCAGATAGGAACCGTATGCGAACATGATTGCCATCATGATGGAAAGGCTGTAGAATACCTGTCCGACAGCGTCAACCCACAGTGACGGATCGGCAAGGGCACTGAAATCGGGAATAAAGAAAACTTTCAGACCGTCCAACGCACCCGACATGGTACAGCCCTTTACCGCCATTATCAGCAAAAGTACAACAGGGGCAAATACCGTGAATTTAACGACTTTTCCGACAGAGCTTGCACCATTCCTGATACAGTAGAATATCAGTCCCCATGCAACGAGTGTGCATAAAAGCACTTCCCCCGGAATGTCTGCACCCTCAATGGCACCCGTTGTTTTTGACAGTTCAAAAAACAGCCCTGCCGCCTTTTCGGAATCGCCCGTCATGCCTGCAAACTGCCATGAATTCACAAACATCAGAATTACCCATGCAAAGACAACGGCATAGTAGCATACGATAACAAATGCATTGCTTGTAGCTGCCCAGCCGATAAATTCCGCTTTTTTATTGATGCCACGCATGGATTCAATTGCACCCTTGCGGAATTTTCTTGAAATGGAAATTTCCATCATCAACAGCGGAATACCCATGACTACCATAGCGATCAGATATACCAACAAAAATGTACCGCCGCCATGCTTTGCGGCAAGTCCCGGAAATCTCCATGCATTTCCAAGACCAACGGCTGAACCTACTGCAGCGAGGATGAATGTGAATCTCGATCCCCACCGGCTTCTTTTCTCCATAAAAAACACGCTCCAATCATAATGTTATTGTGAAAAACAATTAAAGTTAATTGTATCATATTGCATGGTATTTTTTCAATAGCAATAAAGAATTATATGCAAAAATATGTCATTTTTTGTTTTTTCTTGAAATGATTTCATATATGCCGAGCAAAATACAGCCTGCCGCATAACAGATTATATCTTTCCAGTCAAAAGAAGTTCCGATAATTGCTCTTAAAACGGCATTTTTCACACCGAGAATATCCGCAATATGAACTCCCTGCAACAGTTCCACGATCACTGCAAATATAAAAACTGCCAAAGGCAGAAAGGAATATTTTTCGGGAATGATGATCCTTACTAAAGCATATATTGCTATTACCACTATGACATCCCCCAGATACGGGCGGACAAATCCGTCATGCACAAATACTCCTATAATGACTTCTGTAATGACCAATA
>CAMHPW010000186.1 GCA_946187095.1 uncultured Clostridia bacterium
GATCGAATGATGTCACGATTTGATTGTTATTGGCAACTCTCGCAAGCGTTCCGAACAAACGATTTTTGGCAACTTCAATATATCCGCCGTTGTCTTCCGCACTCCTTGCATATCTCAAAACAACATCTGCCCTGTTCGTAATGTCTGAACTTCCCGACACGTTATCGGACAAATCACTTGACTGCATTTTTCTTTCATGAGCAACCAACAATATCGTGCATTTGGCGGCAGTCGCTATTTCTTTCAGCTTTTTTACGACTTTGCCCTGATTCTGATAGATACCCTCTCCGTATTCTGCAAGGCACATCAGATTGTCCACAAGACAGAATTTTATCTTGTGCCGATAAATAGCTGTTTCTATCAGTTCAAGTTCCGTTTCACCTTCGGGAAGTTCTCCGTCATCAACGATATACAGCAAGTCACGATACCACTCGTTGATATTCTCTTTAACTTCGTCATTTTTCATCGTGAAATATTCTCTGCCGTTTGAAAGGTGAGGAATTAAATTGTCAATACCTGCCGATTGCAGATCTACCCAATTTTTGAACTGATAATTCGGCAGTTCTCCCGAATATACAAGCGTTGGTATATGCTGATCCACAGCTTCAATGACAATCTGACTTGCAAGAGTACTTTTTCCCTCTCCACGTTTGCCAGATAAGATAATGAGCTGTCCCTCAAAAAAACCGCCCGTCAGTGTGTCAATTTCTGCTATACCCGTTGAAAAGTGCGGCATTTCGGAAATATCCACCGACTTTATATCGGCAAGTGATATAATGCGGTCAACCTGAAGCGGCTTTGCATTATTGACCGCCTGAACCAATGCAGACATACCGTAATTTTGTAAAATATCATTGGCATCTTTCATTCCCTGATAGTCACTTGACCTGACGACAGATATCTGATGTTTTCTCAATTTTTGAGAAATTTCGTTGACAAGAGTTATTTGTCCGTTCTCATTGTCACCGAATATGATAATTTTCGTGAAATGCTGTAAAAAATCCCAACAGGTATTGATCCAGTTGAAATTGTTCTTGCCCATCGGAACGGATACGGCATTTTCAATTCCTGCCGCCGTCAATGACAGGCTGTCGATTTGTCCCTCCGTGATGATAAGGGTGTCATTGTCATAATTGACATTCTGTATTCCGTAAAGAATTGGCTTGGTATCTCTCGATACCCATTCTTTACTGCCGTTGTCACCTTTTTTGAATTGGGTATTACGATATTTTATCATAGTCAGTTCACCGTTCCAGTCATAAAACGGCATACAGACAATGTTTGGATTATCCTTTTGAGTGGTTATACCGTATTTTCGGGTTATCTCTTCGGGTATGCCACGATTTTTCAGATATTCGACAGCACCGTCACGAATGATGATATCTTGGGGTGCTATTTGCGGAAGCCGTTTGTAAGTTTTAGTCAGTGATTCTTTTGTACCGAAATCAAGGGGAAAGCCGACTTCTTTGGAGAGAGTGATAAATCCCCCTTGCTTTCCGCAGGTAGAACGCTGACACTTGAACTGACCGGTAACGATATTGATACTGAATGTCCATTTGTCACCATGTTGCCCACCGTTGCATAATGGACAGTGTTTAAACTGTAACTCTATGCCTTTTTGTTTTGTTTCAGCATTGACGAAATCCGCAAGGCTGAAAACATCTCCCTGTTTGAATAAGTAACTCATATTTTACATTCCTTTCTATGATATTCCTAATAAGCCGTATAACAATTCTGTATTTCGTGTTATAAGACCGTAAAGAATATATTTAGTATTTCTTTTGGCAAGTCCGTTAAAAGACAAAATGCCGCGTAAAAGATAGCAGCTTGATATTACCATGTGTTGCCAGCAGGAAGTTTTCATCTCTGAACTTGCGGTTACCATTTTAGCACATTGCGGTTTCGTCAGAAAACCGCATTGTGCGGTATTTAATAGTGTATTAAATACTATTAGGAATCGGGCGGCGGTCGGTGAAAAACGGTCACAAAAAAAATCCGCTTATCATGCGGCTTTCAAGGATTTTTTTGTTCATAAAAAATTTACAATTTTTTTTTACCGAATAGTTCCCCCCCAATTACCGAATAGTTCCCCCCCAATTACCGAATAGTTCCCCCCCTGTGTTTTGATTATGATGATTTTTTTGAAAATTTTTTCATTATAATTTCTACCCAATTAGCGAAAAGTTCCCCCTCTTTTATTTGATTAAAATGATTTTTGAATGAATTTTTTTACTTAATTGTGCATTATTATTGTGAACAAAAATAACAAAAAATTAAATCAGTCAGTTAAAAATTTACCTGACTGATTTAGAAAATTATTCTTTTTCAGATTTATTTTTTTCTTTTTTTGCTTTTTTAGAATTTTTGTTTCTTTCGATTTGCTCTGTTAACCTCATCATTTCGACTTGATGAGGATAGTCTTTCAGACGGAACTCAACAAGCCACTCTATCCATTCAGAATAATCATAGTTCTGTAACTGTTCATCTGTAAGAAATTCACCGTTTTTGGTGCAGTAATGCCAGTTTTCAATTATATCGTAATCATCAACAAGTGCCTGAAGATTTTTTTCAAATGGTTTAATAATTCTTTGTTCTATATGTCCGTCACTTGCGTCCTGCATTACTTCGTCATAAGTAGGAAGATCAGGCAAATCCTGAATTAAGCTTCTTACTTTTATTCTGTTGGAGTTATTTTTGCCTATATTCATAAAATAATGTTCCTGCAATTTATTTGCCATGAAATAACTATGCGGATGTCTGTTTCCGTTTATGCGGAACATATTGTCATGTTTAGGCATTGCCCTGCTGCACCTGCTCATAAACTCTGCAAAATCAAAATCAAACTTTACAGTTGCAACTCCATTAACAACCGCATTATTACAGTCATCATCACTTCTTTCAGCGAGTATCCTGTGATACGCATATTTTTTAGGCTGCAAATCTGTATTTTTTTTGCGGCGTTTTGATTTCGTTGTGGTGTTATCTTCGGGTTCAACTACCTCAAATTTTATGCTTAACTCATACAGGGTTGAAATAGCCTCATTAAGATATTGCCTTGCTTCTTTCATACCGGTGTGGCACTTGTCGGCAAATTCCTTGACGGATATTTCCACTGTTCTGTTATTTTTGATTTTTTCGGCGGTTGCATATGTTCCTCTTGGAAGTACTTCTGATAGTTTATGAAGTAAAAGGTCATAAACTTTATGCGTGGGTACATTCCATTTTGACGAAAAGAAATTATCGGGACTCAAAATTTTTATTTCAACATCTTCATGAGTTTTTATGTTGTTTTCTCTGAATACAGCATTATTGAAACTCTTTTTTGATGTATGTCCCAATGCATTGCTTTCCTTGTTCTGTAAATAATAAAAGTATTTGCAGCTTGAAGGCAAAAGCTGTTCCTGCGGAATTTTGCCCAAATCGAATTCTTTTGGTTTTTTATACCATTCAGCCGCTTTTTTTCCTGCCATGTCTATCAGTTCCGAAACAGGTAATTTATAATAGACGTAAGCAGAAATCTGCGATTTTATGATTTCCAAAAGGTATTTACAGCAAGTTTCATAATTATGGACATTGGTATTGAATTGAAAATCTGCCTTTTCTATTTCCTGAAAAACTTGGGTTGCATCAGCCCAAATTGCCGTTCTCATAGCTTCTTTTTCTTCAGCCGTGAAATTTATTCTGTGAGCAGGATTGTTTTCAAGAAAGTTTGCTGTAAAACCTAATGCCTGACAGAATGACAGTATATATCTTTGTTCTACTTCGAGCCATAGAGCCGCAGTTTTTTGATTACCTTTTGTTAAACATTCCTGCATTTTTTGGAACTGTTGTCTTTT
>CAMHPW010000187.1 GCA_946187095.1 uncultured Clostridia bacterium
GGACAGCATCAAAGGTTCAAATAAATCCTATTTCTACAAAATAGAAGAAAATACAGGTGATATATTCATTTTCATGGCTCTTGAACTTAACAAAAACCCCAATGATGCTGCCGAATTTACAAGTGAACAGTTGGCATGGGCTGATGAACTCATGGACAGATACACTCAAAAAGGTGTCAATGTATTTCTGATACAGCATTCGCCGATCAAAAAATTCGGTGCAGGCGACAGAATGAGCGATCCTTATTATGGGGGGCTTCTCAATACAAAATATGAAGCCAATGCCCAATTCAAAGCACTGATACAAAAATATCCGAATGTCGTATGGTTTTCGGGACATACCCATGAAGACTTCGATATGGACTATAATTATTCCAATGAAAACAACACTGCCTGCCATATGATACATATCCCTTCTCTTGCAGGTTCCACAAAAGCAAAAGACCCCCAGCCCACCGATCCCAGTGAAGACAAACTGGAAAGAAAAAAGGGCAAAGGCTTTAATTCCCAGGGCTATTATACAGAAGTGTATGAAAATGAAATTGTCTGCTACGGCGTGAATCTTTCCGATGGGCTTGTTTATCCGAAATACAGCTATATCATGGAAAGTACCCGTACATCAAATTCACCTCTTATCGAAAGACCTGTCAGCCCCCAACCCTCCGGCAAGGAAGTGGACATTTCCGCAACGCTTGCACAGGTTTCAGGCATTCTCTCCAAATACTATGCTTACGCTTCCTATGACCAGTATCAGGCACTGAAAAAATTGTATTATCAATACAAGGATCAGACAACAGCCTATGAAAGTGTCGTTTCCGATTTTGAATACAAGATCAGTTCCCTTTCCGAAATCACCGGAACGATCAGCGTTTACCCCATAGGTGATACCTACTATTTTGAAAACAACAAGTCATGGAGCAAAGTCTACGGCTATGCATGGGACGGTTCCAACCACAATGCAGAATGGCCGGGCGTGAAGCTCTCCAAAGTCGGTGAAAGCAACGGCCATGATGTCTATGCCATCAAATTCAGCAGTGCAGGACAGTATAAAAACCTGATCTTCACAGACGGCAGCAGCCAGACTGTTGATATCGGACTGTATGATTACAAGGGCAACTGCTTCAAACTTGGCAGTACCACAGACGGCAAATACAGTGTGAGCAATTATTCCGTTGATTTTTCGGGAACAACACCCGAAAATCCGCCTGTTGTTGTGACAGGTCATGATTATGCCCTTCTGTACTATGTCAGCGGTGAGCATGACTGGAACGATACCAACACTCTTTTCACTCCTGACGGCAACGGAAAATATACCTATACATTCCAGTCAAAAGGCACTCAGAATCTGAGCTTCAGCCTGTATGACAAAACGGATAAAAAATATCTGAGCATGGAAACAAGTGCAAGTATCGTATATACCGACGGACAGACTTTTGACTATACGCTTGTCAGCCAGTCATCAAGGGGCAAGAGTATTACCGTGAAAGAGCTTACGGCAGATTCTGTTGTCAGTCTTGTCTATGATCCCGACACTAAGACCGTTTCCGTAACGTGCGGAGAAAAATCCGTACAGGAATCCCTTGAAAATACTTCTGTATTGTCTGCCCAGACGATCAAAACAGGTGAACAAATTACCGCACAGTGTTCGGCAAAGGGCGGTGACGGCAACTATCAGTATCAGGTGCTTTATAAGCAGAAGGCAAAGAGCAAATGGACGACTGCACAGGAATACAGTGAAAATGCAGCCGTCACATTCAAGCCTGCAAGCATCACGACCTATGACGTATGTGTGAAAGTCAAAGACGGCAGTGGTACAGAAGTCAAAAAGACATTCAGTGTGACCGTGAAAGGCGAACCCCTTACAAATGAATCCACTGTTTCGGCGGAAAAGATCAATCTCGGCAATACCGTAACGGTCAATGCCAAGGCATCAGGTTCGACAGGAACATATACTTATGCCGTTTACTATAAACAGCAAGCCCAAAGCAAATGGACTGTCAAACAGGATTTCAATGAAAATGACAAAGTGACTGTCAAACCTGCAAAGGCTGTCGATTACGACATTTGTGTCAAAGTAAAAGACAGCAAGGGAACTGTTGTCAAAAAATATTTCAGTGTCAATGTCACGGAACTGGTGAATACATCCACTGTTTCGGCAAATGAGATCAAACTTGGCAGCAGTGTGAAGGTATCCTGTTCCGTTTCGGGAAAGGCGGATTCCTATCAGTATGCCGTATATTACAAAAAGGCAAGTGATACGAAATGGACTGCAAAGCAGACATATTCTTCCAATGCGACAGTGACTGTCAAGCCTTCCAAAACGACAGATTATGAAATTTGCGTCAAGGCACAGGACAGCAACGGAACCGTTACCAAAAAATATTTCACAGTAACAGTCAAGTGATCAGAAATTTTTTATAAGATGCTAAAAACTGCCCGAAGAGAAAAATTTTCGGGCAGTTTTTGATGTTGATTCAGGAAAGCTTTTTCAACAGATCGGTATTGAGAATGCTGGATATGATGGAAAAAACAAGTGCTGCAATTTCTTCGGGTGTTTCTTTGAGACCGTCATCAAGCCATCTTTTCATGATGCCTGCACAGCCGCTTACGATAAAGGCATTGTACATTTCCATCCCCGTCTGATCAAAATGAGTATCCGTATATTTCCATAAGCTACAAAGATGATCGTTGACAAGCAGCTTGATCTTGTTGAAGAATTTCATATGATTGTTTTCGCTGAAAAAGACTCTGCACATACTGTGATTATCTCCCAAAAACGTGAATACTTTCAGAAGATACTGATATATATTTATCTTGTCTATCTCATCGGAACAGAGTATTTTTTCAAATTCTCTGAAAAATTCGTCCTGCGTTTTGTAAAGGATATCATATACATCGGTATAGTGAAAATAAAAAGTTCCCCTGTTTACGTCTGCAAGCTCTGACAATTCCGTCACGGATATCTCATTAACAGGTTTTTCCTGTAACAAAGCTAAAAGGGATTCCTTCAGATGTTTTTTTGTATTCCTTACACTTCTGTTCTGTTCGCCGCTTTTATTCATACAAAATTCCTCCTGTTGAACATTTGTTTCTTGATTCGTTGAAAAATAGACATTATTCAAAATATTGTGGGTTGACTATACATAACACAATTACTATAATATATCATAGTCTAAAACTCAACACCTGTCAAGATTTAAACAGGTGTTGAAACAAACGGAGGGCATTTTTTTATGGATAAACTGAAAGATATCAAACAAAAAGATAGCATTATGAAAACAATAGCCAAAGCTATTGTAAAATACCGTTTTTTGATCATGGCAGTATTTCTTGCGGCAGCACTTTACTGCGGAATATCCATATCCAAAGTCAAGGTAAACGAGGATATCACGGCATTTCTGCCAGAAGATACCGAAACCCGTCAGGGACTTACCGTCATGGAAGATGAATTCATCACATACGGAACGGCGGATATCATGATTTCCAATATCACTTATGAAACAGCCGAAAAATTAGCCGAAACTATCGGTGATATGGAACATGTTACCACTGTCACTCTTGATGACGGTCCTTCTCACTATGTCAATTCATCAGCCCTGATCTCCGTTTCGTTTGACGGTACCAGCGACAATGAAAAAATTATATATGCCTTGTCACAGATCAAGGACAGCCTGAAAGACTATGACGTTTATATCTCCTCCGAGATAGGCGAGAATTATTCCGCTCAGGTGGCGGAGGAAATGGGAGGAGTTTTGCTTCTTGCCGTGAGTGTTATCGTTTTTGTACTGCTTTTCACGTCAAGAAGTTATTTTGAAGTCGTCATTTTCGGCATT
>CAMHPW010000188.1 GCA_946187095.1 uncultured Clostridia bacterium
ATTTTTACTTTTATCATTTCCTGAATTAGGATTATTATTAATATTTAATTTATTTATATCAAGTGCACTTTTATTATTCTTATGTTTTTTATAATTTTGATTATTCCATATTTCTTTACTTAATTTATCATTATCTTTAATAGATATATCTTTCTTTTTACCACCAAATATTAATTTATTTTTTTGTAAGTAAGACATATTATTTTTTTTAGTAACAGCAGTTTTTGGGGAAAATATAGTATTATATAATATTTTTTTATTTCCATCATTGTCATTATTGATATTAACATTATTAAAATTGATACACATTTTATCTCTATTTGATAAATTATCTTTATTTGATTGTTTTGAACATGATTCATTTGTAAGATTATTTATATTAACTAATATAGGAGAAGTATCATTTATATTTACAAAATGATCATCTTCATTATCATTATCATATTTACTTGTATCATTTTTTGAATATATATTATTAAATTTAGCTCCTAATTCAGGTGTTGTTATATTTTTATTTTTTTTATAAATACCATTTTCTTCTTCTCTATTATCAACTGTTATATAGCTACTATCATAATTATTTTTTCTTGGTAATTTTTCTCTAATTTTATCTTTTTCAACAGAACTATTAAAATAAGAAGACATAGATTCTTCACTTTCATATATATTATTCATAGAGCAACTACTCATATTTTGATTATGTTTATATTTTTTTTCATAATTAAAATCAGAATCATAATCTAAACTTTTATTCTTACTCAAAGAATGATAATTACTACGGTTATTATCTTTATTTTTGCCTTTTGTATTTTTGCCTAAACTTGCATTATTTATTCTTTCTCTTATTTTATTCAATAAATTTGTATTTAATCCATGATTTTTATTGTAATTTTTATGTATGGCGTATTTAATCAGTGGAAGTTACAATCCGTTTTTGTATTTTAGATTTTAAAGTGTTTTCCGCAGCTAAAGCAGAATGCATGCTTGCATACGAATACAGACAGTTGTGTTAGCTGCGGACTTTAAAGTGGTTTTTTAGGAGATAATTTATGAGTGAGAAAAAAATGCTTTCAAAAGCGATAAAAACCGGATATATTTGCGAGTTTGTTCGGTGTGATATTCCGTTCCCTGCACAATTCAAGGATACGTTTTTGTATGACTGTGATCGTGTCCATTTACAAGCCCCGTTCCAAATATATTTGATATATTTAGGATATGGGATTTTGAGATGAAAAATGGTTTATATTTCGGCCATCGAAAAAAATAAATCTTTGGTTGATATTTTTTGTTGATTGGTGTATAATTTTAGAAAGAAATTGTTTAATAAGGTGGGATTTTTGTATGGATATAACAGATCATATTTTGCGGAAAAAAGATACGAAATTTGATCTGCTTTTTTCGGAAGGTACGGCACTGAGACTCGCCTGTGCCGTGTCGGGAATGGCTGTATTTATTCTTTTGAGAACGATTTTTTCTGCATTCGGAGGGATCAGACTGGATGAATTTCAGGCACTGTATTATATGACAGGTCATGATGACATGAGAGCAGGGATCATCAATCTGATCTTTGGCGGTACAGCGGCGGCTGTTCTCGGATTCATGGCGGCAAGCCTGTTCGGAATGTATGCCTCGGCTAAAAATAAGGATACAGGCAAAGCAGAAAAAAATCTCGGATATGCCAAGACTGCCGCTGTTATCATATTTATTTTTACGATTTTTATTGTCGTGTTTTCATTTTCGTCTGTCGGCACGATAGAATACTATTCCAGAACGATATCAAGGCTGTATATAGGGATACAGGGAAGTGCGGATGATCTGTTTCAGAAAACAGTATTTGTGGGTACGACTGCTCTGGTCACGGAAATAGTCATGATCAAACTTTTGTGGGATGTGGGGCATATCATCAGAGGGGAGCCTGAAGGACAGAAAATACATATTTTTGAGATAGTGATCATCACTGTATTCAGTATGGAAGTAGCTGCCATAGCAGTGGACAATGTGATCAATATGTTCCGTTTTGACTATTCGCTGTCAGGTCAGAATCCTTCACGATTGGCAATGATGATCATTACATTTCTGATGATGGTATCCGCCTATCTGACAATCGTATTTTTTCTTGAGATGATATTTTTGCATATATTCGTCTATGATTTTGATGATGACTGTGATGCTTTTTTTGAGCCTGATGACGAATTTTTTTGGGAGCCTGAAGAAGAATTTGAAAAGCGTGTTTTTGATAAAAAAGATTTGGACTGCGGCAGCACAGAGACTTATCAGTTGACGTTTGAGATACCCCATACGGAATATCCCGGAAGTGAGGCGGTAAATGATGGATAACTTTATTTGCAAGGAGAGAAGGCTTTCCGGAACGGAAGAAATGTTTCATGCCGTATTTTCTTCAAAAGCGGTGCTTACCGCAGTGATACTGTCGTGTATCGTTTGTCTGGCGGATATCGTATTTGCCGTATGCTGTGGATTCATGACAAGAGAGTTTACACCTGAAAATTGGGACGAGTATATCTTTTTTATTCCCGATATGCAGATCGATCCCTATGAAATACTGCAAAATATGGGTGTTGCCTTCACGGGCATGGCATATTTTTTTGCTGCACTGGCAGGGGCATATGTTTGGATCGCCATCGGAACGCTTTTGGTGTATATCCGTACAAAGAATCCTGATCCGCAAAAGTCTGTCCGCACAGGATTTACGCTTTTGCAGGCGTTGGGGATATTCAAACTGGTAACAGGCGGTATGTGGATACTTCTCTTGGTATTCACGGGATTTGTCATGCTGCAGGATATGGAAACATTCATAGCAGGCATCATATTGCTTGCAGTCATAGCCGTGAATCTGATATACACGATAAGCATGATCGTGTTCTGTGCTTCTGTAAAAAGGACAGCAGACGGTATCATGCCGTCATCGGCAGGAGCAGGAACACTGCAGTTCGGTGCATTCATTACAGGGCTTGTTCAGGGAATCATCGCTGTTTTACTGCTGATATCCATGTTTGCCCCTATTGAACAGGGACTTCCCCCCGAAAATGTGAAACTGTTGGAAAAAATTCAGCTTGACTTTATCGTGATCACGGCTGTATGGCTGACGGCAGCAGTGATACATTTTCTGGTATTTGCAGTAGTAAGAAATTATGCAAAGAAACTGCCTCTTGCGGTAAATGCCGATATGGTCTATCAAAATAATATGGCGAATCTGTATCCTGATACATATAGTCCGCATCAGAATTATCAGCCGTACAGTCCGAATCGGAGCTATCAGTCACCGCAGGCGTATCAGCCGTACAGTCCGAATCGGAGCTATCAGTCACCGCAGGCGAATCAGAATTATGCAGCGTTTCAGCCGCCTGAAAGCAATAATATCCGTGTGCCGTATGATGCGACAAATGATGCTGATGATCATGGTTTGATGGACAATACGCAATATCCGCCCTATGATCCTGAAAAAAATATTGAAGGGGATGTAAAATGATGAATAAAGGTATTTTGAAATCCAAAAGAATGATAGGTATGATCATCACACTTGCGGTGGGTACGGTCATCATGCTGGGTTTTGCGGTGTATATGTTCATATTTGCCATGCGTGATGATATAGGAGTGCTTTTTGGCAATACTGCCAATGATATCAACGGAGGTATGTGGATTACCAGAAATTTTGTATTCTGTATCGCAGCGGCAGATTTTCTGATCGCACTGGAAAAAGTAGTCCCATTTATCACATCGGTTTTAATGTATAAAAGATATCCTGATGTGAAGGGACTGAACGTGCTGAAAGTCGTTGCAGTGACGG
>CAMHPW010000189.1 GCA_946187095.1 uncultured Clostridia bacterium
CAACGCTTTTTAAATTCGGCAGATTTTCGGAAAGCATTTGAACAAGCTGTTTTTCCTTGCGGAGTTCATTGGCATTTGCTATGATACAGACCATGAGTTCATCCGTTTTTTCGGCATAGCGTAAATAAAGATGTCGGAGAATGCCCGAATGGGTTGTTTCGTCATAGACGGAAATATGATTTTGATCAGCCCATTCCAGAAAAACTTTGATGGCAGGTGCAAAGGCTCTTGACTGTAATTGGCAGTCGTCAAGTATAATGGAGCGGTGAGTTCTCTGTGCGAAGAATCCGACTTTCACATTGCCGTCATTATCGAGGGTAACGGGGAGCTGAGCTTTATTTCTGTAACAATCGCCGGTATCCGCCCCGATGATTTCACCGACAAGAGAGCCGTCAATGCCGCCGATTCTTGTGAGAGCGTCAAAGACACGTTTTTGCTTGAAAGCAAGTTCTGATGGATAGGTAATATGGCGGAAGGTACAGCCGCCGCACTGATGGAAAATATGACAGTCAGGGGAAATTCTGTCAGGAGAGGGGGAGAGGATAGTTTCGATTTTGCCGAAAGCGTAGTTTTTGGCGGATTTGAGGATTTTGATATCAGCCTTGTCGCCAACGGCAGATGACGGCACAAATACAGCCATGCCGTCTATTTTGCAGACACCGCTGCCTTCTGTGGTATAGTCGATAATTTCGGCTTGGTAAATATCATTTTTTTTAAGCGGCATTTGATTCAACTCCATTCCAATTCTTTGATTAAAATCTCAATGACACGGCATTCTCTTTCCAGCATGGTGTTGAACTGAAAATGTTCCTGTTTGCTGCCGTGATGGTGAGTACGGTTGACGCTGAGAACGGTTTCAGGCGTTGCCCATTCAAGCGTGAATTTTTCTTTATCTTCATACTGGTCAAGCGACTGTGCATATACGGTATCTTCGGCACTGCAAAGATAATAATAATTATCCTGTATGAAAATATCTTCGGAATTGCCTTTTTCGATACGGTGAACAAAGCCGTATTCACGGACGGAATCGGGAATGACTTTCAGACCGCTTTCCTCCATGACTTCACGGATAAGGGTATCCATGTGATTTTCGTTATTTTCAATGCCGCCGCCGGGGAATTTATAATAGTCGTATGTAAGGCTGTGTATCATGGCGATTTTACCGTTTTTGATGATAATGCCACGAACAGACGGTCTTGTTGCGGAAGTGCCGCCTGTTTGATAGTTTTGTCTGTCGATTTCAAAAAGCAATCTCATATATATTTTCCTCCATTAAAAATGTCAGTCCGTGAGAGAAAATGGGACTGACACATTTTTTATTTCAGTACTGCAAAAAATGTCATGAACATTAATTTGATATCATAGAAAAAGTTGAATTTGTTGATATATTCCAGATTGTATTTCATTTTCTGCGGAAGAACGTCATTCACATAAACGTCATCGGGATTTTCTGCACCGTCAAGAAGTTTTTCTTCATCTTTGAATTGGATACTTGCAAGGGAAGTAATTCCGGCAGGCATTAAGAGAGTGGCAAGCATTTCATCTGAATATCTGTCAACGTATCTTTCGACTTCGGGACGGGTGCCGACAAATGACATATCGCCTTTGAGTACATTGAAAAGCTGCGGCAATTCATCCAAACGGCATTTTCTGAGGAATCTGCCTGCTTTCGTGACACGGCTGTCATTCTGTACAGTGACCTGTGTACCGAGTTTTTCGGCATCGGAAACCATTGTGCGAAATTTGAAGATATGAAACACTCTGCCGTAAGTCGTGACACGCCTTTGCAGGAAAAAGACATTTCCTTTGGAATCGCATTTTATCCAGATGGCTATGATAATCATGAACGGCAGGGCAATCACTGTCAGCAGCAAGCCGAGTATGATATCAAAAATTCTTTTGATAACAAGACTTGCCGTTCTTTTTTTGAGAATGTCATAATAGGGTTTCACGCTGTCATTCTGAAATTTCGGGGGAAGCTGTTCCCATTTTTTCATAGAATCAATCCTCACTTTTAGCGGTGACCTTCACTTTGACGGTGACGGGCTTTTTATCGGGCTGAGTGTTATTGAGTTCCTCTTTGGCAACGGCAAGCATGAGTTTGATACGGTTTTCCTGATTGACACGGGGAGCACCCGGATCATAGTCGATAGCAACGATATTCGCCTTGCTGTGTTTTTGCTTGATTTGACGGATCATGCCTTTGCCGTTGATGTGATTCGGCAGACAGCCGAAAGGCTGTGTACAGACGATATTTTCAAAACCGCTTTCAACGAGTTCCAGCATTTCTCCTGTGAGAAGCCAGCCTTCACCCATTTTGCTGCCGTAACCGATCACGCCCTTGACAAGCGATTTGGTATGCTCATATTTTGTAATAGGCGTAAAGCCGTATTTGATCTGACTGTTCACGACCATTTGTTCCAGTTCTTTAAGATAATTCAGAAGTTTTTCAACTACAACGTATTTCAGTTTGCTGCCGCCGTAAAGGTTGTAATCTTCAAGCCGGTTGTCGATCTTGAACATCATGAATCCCATCATGCCGGGCATATTCACTTCACAGCCCTGTTCATATAAAAACTGTTCAAGATTATTATTGCCAAGACTGGAGTATTTTACATAGATTTCGCCGACAATGCCGACTTTTATTTTGGGAGTTTTCTTTATCGGAATTTTAGAGTAATCCTCGGCAATTTCATCAAGAATTTG
The DNA here is from genome assembly GCA_946187095.1 of uncultured Clostridia bacterium. Taxonomy (GTDB): domain Bacteria; phylum Bacillota; class Clostridia; order Oscillospirales; family Acutalibacteraceae; genus UBA1213. The sequence goes on from CAMHPW010000189.1 coordinate 2,707, forward strand.
TGCAATTTCTTTTCTGCGGAAACCGTGACCGCCTGCAAGGATATCCGTCAGTTTATTCGTCCATTTTTGAATCAGAGCGGCACTGTCACCTTTGGTGAGTTCATAGGGTTTCACCTGATTGTCAAGGCTCATGAGGATATCACCGTAAATCAGCCCTGCGGCAAGCCGTCTTATCATAGGGAGAGTCAACTGAAAGCCGCCGTTTTTTTCCAGTCCCGAAAGATTGAGAGAGATAACGGGCACTTGCTCAAAGCCTGCTTTGATAAGGGCTTTTCTCAGAAGATGGATATAATTGGAGGCACGACAGCCGCCGCCTGTCTGGGTGATCATAAGGGCAGTTTTATTGACATCATATTTGCCGCTTTGCAGGGCTTGTATAAACTGACCGATCACGAGCAGGGCGGGATAACAGGTGTCGTTATGGACGTATTTCAAGCCGACCTGTGCGATTTCGGGACCTTCGGTTTCAAGCAGACGGACTTTATAGCCGTAATGTACGAAAACATTTTGTAATATATGAAAATGTATTTTTGCCATCATGGGAAGAAGAATAGTATATTCTTCTTTCATTTCTTTGGTAAAAAGCAGTCTGCCTGTTTTGTCATAGAGCAATTCAGCCATAGTTTGCAGTCCTCACTTTCTCATTTTATCGTAGCCAAAAGACTTCTCAGTCGAATTTTGACTGCACCTAAATTGGTGATCTCATCAATTTTTATTTGGGTATAGATTTTACCGTGATGTTCGAGAATGGCACGGACTTCATCTGTTGTGATAGCGTCAACGCCGCAGCCGAATGAAACAAGCTGAACTAAATTCATATCGGGGTGTTTGCTGACGTATTCCGCAGCGGCATACATTCTGGAATGATATGTCCACTGGTTCAGAACGTCCGTATGAATTTTCTCATGTACTTTACAGCTTACGACATCTTCGGATATCAGTGCGACATCAAAGCTGGTGATAAGTTTATCAATGCCGTGATTGATCTCAGGATCGGCATGATAGGGACGACCTGCAAGAACAATGATTTGTTTGCCCTGTTCTTCGGCACGTTTAATGATATCGTCACCGTGATCACGGATTTTTTGGAG
>CAMHPW010000190.1 GCA_946187095.1 uncultured Clostridia bacterium
TAATGCAAATGATGTAAATACTGACTGTGTTTATTATAAAAGATGAAATATAATTTGTCAATGACAAATGTATATTATTTTATCTCTTGCTCTGTTTCATTGAACAAATCGTTGTCAAAAAAGTTTCGCACTGATATTTCCAAACCATCGCAAATAATTTTTATAGTAACAATACCAGGATTTTTGCTTTTTGTATTGAGCATACTGTAAATGGTTGAAGGTGCTACACCACAAAGATTTGCTAATCCGTTGACTGTAATATTTCGTTCTTTGCATAACATTTTTATACGCTCTGCAACTGCCTCTTTAGTATTCAAATCCAATCCTCCAACGATATTATTACCATAATTCTACATAAATATGGGATATATCGTGTGGGACATATCGCAAATTTAAAAATTATATGCTATAATTACGATATATCCCAAATTATTGGAGGTTTATTTTATGAATATCAATAAAAGTTGCTGTTTTTTCGGACACCGTGAAGTGACACACGATATCCGTCAAAAATTAACCGAAACAATCGAAAATCTTATCATTTCCGAAAAGGTGGATAATTTCTATGTCGGAAATCAGGGACAATTTGACAGTATGGTTTATACTGTTCTGGGCGAACTGAAAACCAAATATCCGCACATAAAATATACAGTCGTTCTTGCATATATGCCTGACCGCAAAACTGCCGAAAAATACGGTGACAATACACTTTATCCCGACGGTCTGGAATTTGTACCGAAACGCTTTGCGATTTCAAGGCGAAATGAATGGATGATAAAAAAATCCGCCTATGTGGTATGCTACGTGCATAAAATCACAGGCGGTGCGTATCAATTTCAAAATACAGCTTTAAAAAAGAATCGCACAGTTATCAATATTGCAGAAACATTTGAATAAAAAAAGCCTGCTTTTATGAATTAAACACAAAAGCAGACTTCTTATCATTTTACAAATTCTTCAATAATACATTCATGTTTTTTATTATCGCTGTCTTTGTCATAATTGATGCCGACAAGCAATATTTTATCATAGTTTTTCAACACATCGGGATAGTGCCTGTCCTTTATCTGCTGAATAGCTGATTTTGCGGATTTGTCATATTTCAGTTCTACCAATATCGGAATACCGTCGGGATTTTGAAAATTCGGCAGAAAAACAATATCGGCATAGCCGTTTCCCGAAGGCAATTCTTGAAAAACAGTGTATTTTTCTCTTGCGTAAAAGTACGCTATCAGAACGGTATATCTCAAAGCCTGTTCATTGTTGTAATGTTTCGGATCACAGCCCTGTCGGTGTACTTCTTCAATATGTGCGGCTACTTCATCAGACCTGCCTGCAAGCGTCAATGCAAGAAGTTCCCTTGATTTTTCAACGGCTTCAATGGTTTGCTTCCATTTGCCCTCAAACTTCATAGCCGTCACAAATTCATCAAAAATCTCCTTGTTGGGAATATATGTTTCTTTCGTATCAAACAAATACCCCAAATATCCGAGATGTATCAGCAGTGTTAAAATATCATCTTTTGTCTGCATGGAATACATATCGTTCTGAAAACTTCTTATATCAACGGCAACTCTTTCCCCCGACAGCAGACGGCTTACCGCTTCATTCAAGCCGTCAAAATCAAAACGGATATATTTGGAAAGTGCTTCAAAGGTTTCTGTCTTTGACCAGTAATTGTCAAATCTTTTTCTGTCGATTGACGCAACAACGGAACGGGGACAATACAAATGAACATCATCATTCAACTGATAACCGTCATACCAGTATCTCATTTGTTCAATATCCATGCTGTACTTTATGCAAAGTTCTTCCACTTCCTCTTCCGTAAAGCCTGTACGACCTGCAATCTCTCCCGAATCTACCATAGAATATTCATCAAACATATTCAAAGCAGAATGTGTACCGTATTTTTTGATAGGCAGAATTCCTGTCATATAAGCAAGGGCAACATAACTCTGATCTTTCAGCCAATCTCTGATAAAATCAAGATATTTTTCCTGTGCTTTTTTATCGTCCTTGTGTTCACGGAATATGCAGTCCCATTCGTCTATCAGTACAACAAACTGTATATTTTCAAGACTGTATATATCATCCATACAGAACGACAAACCGTTATCATAGTCAATATCATCATACTTTTTATACGCACGTCTGAAATCTTTGAACAACGCATTTTTCAGCAAATCAAGCAATTCGTCCATTGAATGACTGTTACTTAAAAATCTCTGCATATTGATATGAATAACATTGTATTTGTTCAGGTGTTTATCCCAACCGGGCATTTTTGCAATTTTCAGTTTTTCAAACATTTCCCTTGAATCACAGCCCCTGCTGTAAAATGCAGAAAGCATATTCATATTAACAGATTTGCCAAATCTTCTCGGACGGCTGACACATATACATTTTCCTAATTTGCCGAGTTTTTTATTTGTAAAAGCAATCAATTCCGATTTATCTATATAAATATCCGATTCACACGCCTCTGCAAAACTGTTATTGCGAGGATTTAAGTAAATACCCATTTCATGATCTCCCCTTGTATTCGATATTTTTATTATAATCTTTATATTGTGTAATTACAAGTACAGCCGCAAGATTTTTTCCTGCGGCTGTATTTTTTCATTTTATGGCATATTTTGCGATAAGCTTTGCAATGGTAAGAGGAAATGTTTTTAAGTCTGTTATATCAAGAAAACATTGTTCCCCATAGCAACGCTTGATAGCCTCTTTGTCACTTCCGATAGCTGCCGCAATGAATGTTATGCCCTTTGCAACATACTCTTTGCGGATATTCCTCAAATCCTGTTCTGCACCTGTACCGCAATAATTTTCAGCCGCCGGCTGTCCGTCCGATACAATGATAAACAGCTTGGTTTCTTCATTTCTCTTAACGAGTTTTTCCGCAACATATCTTACTGCACAACCGTCTCTGTTGCTGCTGCCGGCATAAATGTTCATCAATCTGTATTTGTCATTTCCGTCAACACTGGCAAATTCCGCAAAAGAATACAGATTGACATTTCTGTAATCAGAATCGTGTCCGTACACCGTCACCGGAATATTCAGAGATTTACAGAAATCGTAAACAATCAATGCCATAGCCTGTGCCATCTTGATACGTTCACCCGACATGGAGCCGGACATATCCACTAAAACTCCCACCGACAAATCAATTTCATCATTCGGGCGGTTACGCTTTGTGAAGATTTTTCCGTCATTTTGGAAGGGGCTATTTATACACTTGATAAGCTGTGTTACAAATTATTTACATCTACGCTTTTAGCTTTAAAACTTATCTCATATGATGTGTCATTATAGTCATCGCAAATAAGAAATGTGATTATATCATCTTCATATGTTACATCAAGGATACTATAATTATCGACTTGCCCCATAATACCATTATAGTCTGTAACTTTATCAAATACAACTTGAATAATTCCTGTTTCAATCTCATCATCTTTGTAATTGGACTGCATCCAGTAGCAAAAATCAATCGTAAATGTAAGTTTAGTATCTTCAAGCACAATATTCAAAATCAAACTATCGTGCATTTCGTATGTCGTTATAAAATCGTTTATAATCATTTATTTACCTCCATTTGGCAATATATGTGATGCTTTAGAATTCTTTTTAACCGGATTTCCGTTAATATCAAGATAAAGATCGGAATTACCCGTTGTATTAGGATTCATAATGTGATAATGATCTTTACCCCTAAATCCAGGAGCACCATCTTTTTTCTTATCAAAACGAACACGAAGTCCTGTGGCACTTTCTTTATACTTATAATG
>CAMHPW010000191.1 GCA_946187095.1 uncultured Clostridia bacterium
CTCCCTGCCGCAGCATCCGCCTGCATTAAAAAAATTTTCAAAAATCAGTTGATTTTTCCGAAAGAATATAGTATAATATTCTCGTTGCCGAATAAGGCAATAGCAAGACAAATTCATATGTTTGGATATGCGGACGGGCAGGCCCTGTGCGACAGGACACCGTGAACCATGTCAGGCGAGGAATCGAGCAGCATTAAGCGTTTTGCCCTGTGCGATGCAGACAGTCTGTCCGTACGCATTTCCAAGTATATGATTGTCTTGTTTTTTTAGGCATTTGTGAAATAACTGCAAAATTTTCGGAAAGGTCGTGTTAAAATTGTACAGAGTTCTATACAGAAAATACAGACCAAGATTTTTTGCAGATGTCATCGGTCAGCCTCAGGTGACGGATACCCTGAAAAACGAGATCAGAGCTGACAGGCTTGCCCATGCCTATTTGTTTACAGGTTCAAGAGGTACAGGCAAAACGACCTGTTCCAAAATACTTTCCAAAGCCGTGAACTGCCTGAATCCTCAGAACGGCGATCCCTGCGGTGAATGTGCAGTGTGCCGTGGCATTGATGACGGCACGGTCACAGACGTAGTCGAGATCGATGCTGCCAGCAACAACGGTGTTGACGATATCAGAGTTTTGCGTGAGGAAGCCAATTTCACTCCTGCAGAAGCAAAATACAGAGTCTATATCATCGATGAAGTCCATATGCTTTCCATCAGTGCCTTCAATGCACTGCTCAAAACGCTCGAAGAACCCCCTGCCCATGTCATATTCATTCTGGCAACAACAGAGGTACATAAACTTCCTGCCACAATTACTTCAAGATGTCAAAGATTCGATTTCCACAGGATATCCCCCGAAGATATCGCCAAACGTCTGGAATATGTCTGTCAGCAGGAAAATGTTTCTGTCGAACATGATGCCGCTCTTTTAATAGCAGGCATTGCAGACGGTGCCATGAGAGATGCCCTTTCCCTTCTGGATCAGTGCATGGGACAGGCGGATGTCATTACAGAGGATTCCGTCAGAAAAACGGCAGGACTTGCCGATAAAACACATCTTTTTGAAATAACCGATGCGATCCTTTCCAAAGATGCCGCAAAAGCCGTTGAAATTGCCGATGAACTGCATAAACAGTCCAAAGACATGGCAAGACTGTGTGAAGAACTTGTCGGACATTTCAGGGCAGTCATGCTCATCAAAACAGTGAGAAATCCCAGAGAAAGTATCGTCATGTCGGAAAGCGACTTTATCAGGACAGAAAAACAGGCTCAGAGTCTGAATCTGCCGCTTGTCATTAAGATCATGGATACTCTCCAGTCCGCAAAGGAAAGAATGCTTCAGGGTGTCAACAGACGTATTGAAATGGAAATGACCATGGTAAAGCTCTGCGGCATACGGGCGGAAGGCTTTTCCGATCCCGGACTCGAAAAAAGACTTTCCTCACTTGAAAAACTCGTTGCAGGCATGAAGGCAAATCCGCCTGTTGTTTCCAATACACCTGTCAAAGCCGTTCCGCCGCCCATTAAAAAACCATCGATCGATATGGCGGAGCTTCGGAAAAATGCCGTGAAATTTGACGGCTGGCAGAATGTTGTCGAACATCTCAGACAGTATTCCAGAAGTCTTGGTACGAGCTTTGAGGGCAGTACGGCATATATCAGCGGCAAATATGTCCTTGTGGATTCAAAAAACGATATGTGTTTTGAACTCCTCAGAAAACCTGAACACCGCACAGAAGTGCGTGATGCGATACAGCATATAACGGGTAAGATTTACAGTCTCGGCAAATACAGCTATCCCGATGAACAAAAGCCCGATGATCCTCTGATGCAGCTTGTATCAGACTTCAAAGCGGCAGGCATACCCGTTGAAAATAAAGAAAAAAATTCAAATTAACGGAGGTTATCTAAAATGAAAGCAAGATTACCCAAAGGTTACGGAACAAACGGCGGTGCATCCAATCTCCAGCAGTTAGCCCGTCAGGCTCAGAAAATGCAGGCTGAAATGGATGAAGCCAATCAGCAGCTCGAAGAAAAAGAATATACTGCCACAGCAGGCGGTGCCGTTACAGCAACCGTTACAGGCAAGTTCGAGATCAAATCACTTGATATCAAAAAAGAGGCTGTTGATCCCGAAGACGTTGAAGTCCTTTCCGATATGATCATCGGTGCGGTCAATGAGGCTCTCAGAAAAGCCCGTGACGAAAAGGCTGAAACAATGGACAAGATTTCAGGCGGTCTGAATGTTCCGGGACTGTTTTAATTATGGGTGAATATCGTGTGGCATCTCTTGAAAGTCTTATCGAGCAATTCGAGAGATTTCCGAGTGTCGGTCATAAGACCGCTTCAAGACTCGCATATCATGTCCTTTCCATGACAGATGAGGATGTCATGAAATTTTCCCGTACCGTTGAAACGGCTCATAAAAATATCCGTCACTGCCGCATCTGCTGCAATCTCACGGATACCGAAATATGTTCCGTCTGCAGTGACAGCAGCCGTGACAGATCAATCATATGCGTTGTGGAGGATTTCAGGGATGTTATCGCCCTTGAGAGAACAAAGGAATTCAACGTGACCTATCATGTGCTTAACGGAGTTCTCTCTCCGCTTGACGGGATCACGCCCGATATGATATGTATCAAAGAACTTCTTGCAAGGCTCAGGGACGATACCGTCAAAGAAGTGATCATGGCTACCAATGCCACTGTTGAGGGTGAGGCTACTGCCATGTACATTTCAAAACTCATCAGACCTCTCGGCATCAAAGTCACCCGTCTGGCATACGGTCTGCCTATCGGTGCAGACCTGGAATATGCAGATGAGATCACCCTTTCCCGTGCCCTTTCCGGCAGAAACGAGATCATTGACTGACCATAAAGGAAGTGAATCCATGACAAAAGAAAATCTTAAGACCATCGCTCAGAATAAAAAGGCTTACCATGAGTATTTTGTCATGGAGAGCTTTGAAACAGGCATTGAACTTTTCGGTACGGAAGTCAAATCCATCCGTCAGGGCAGAGTCAATTTAAAAGACGCATGGTGCACCATAGAGGACGGCGAAATTTTCGTCAAGGGTATGCACATAAGCCCCTATGAACAGGGCAATATTTTTAATAAAGATCCCATGCGTGTCAGGAAACTTCTCATGCATAAGCGTGAGATCATGCGTTTGTTTGGTCTTGTCAAACAGCAGGGCTATGCTCTTATCCCCCTTTCCCTCTATTTCAAAGGTTCAAGAGTCAAACTCCAGCTCGGACTTTGCAAGGGCAAGAAACTCTATGACAAGCGTGATGATATGGCAAAGCGTGACGCAAAACGTGATATTGACCGTGCTATGAAAAATAAATTGTCAATGAGCAATTAGCTCTTTGCAGTTATTTTGATTGACAGGAAAAATGAATATTTTAAGACGTGGATTAATCAAAAAAATCATATTTTAAAGATATTATCAAAACTGCACTAACAGAATTTTCAGCAGCTGCACAGGTAACTATTACCATTGTGCAACTGCTTTTGTTATCGATTTGTCAGAAATTCTATCAGGCTGTACTTGTAGATACGCCATCTGCTGCCAAGCTTAAATCCGTCAAGTTCTCCCGAATGTAAATAATTCAGCAGAGAATTTTTTCCGATTTTTAATATCTGCTGACAATCCTTGAATGTCAGTATATCAGGCATTCTCTCAAACATTTTCTATGTTCCTCCCTTTTGTAAATCAGGTTGCAATCGGTTTATTTCATTTTATTGTAGTGTTTGTCAGTTTTGATCTTTTGTGAAACGAAAAGAGATCGGAA
>CAMHPW010000192.1 GCA_946187095.1 uncultured Clostridia bacterium
GAAACATAAAAGTTGTTTTTATAACTTTTTATAAGTTTTCAGTAACGGCAGGCGTGAAACATAACATTCCCGTAGGAATGTGCGGCGAGGCAGCAGCCGATCCCATGATGATCCCCCTGCTCATCTCCTTCGGACTGACAGAGTTCAGTGTATCCGCTCCGAGCGTTCTGAAAGTGAGAAAGTGCATATCGGGCTGGACAAAGGAAAAAGCAGATGCCATTGCAGAAAAAGTCATGTCCCTGAAAACGCAGAAAGAAGTATATGATTATCTGGCAACAGTATGAATGAAAGTGATCTTTAAAAAAAAGCAGTTCTGAAATTTCGGGGCTGCTGTTTTTATATAATTTTTAATATGAATAGTTATATAAAAAGTGATATAAAAAATTTCCCGTACAGGAACGGCAGAAAAAGGCAAAAAGCGGTTGACATTTTATATAGTATTTTATATAATTGTATGTATCAACAATTACATAAGGAGAAGTATCCATGAAAATCATCACACTGACCAATCAGAAGGGCGGGGTGGCAAAGACTACTTCGGCTTATAACCTTGCCGCCGCAAAGGCTCTGAACGGCAAAAAAGTTCTCATGGTGGACCTTGATCCGCAGGCATCCCTGACCATTTCCTGCGGCATGGAAACCAGCAGCAGGGACTTCAATATATGCGGACTGCTTGAGGGCAAAGATCCTCTGGAATGTGCCTATACGGTGGACAGTCTGCAGATGGACAATTTATATCTGATCCCGTCGGATATCGACCTTGCCGAAACAGAAATGAAACTCATCTCCAAGCCTGCAAGGGAAAAGAAACTCAAAAGGGCTTTGGAAAAACTTTCCCCCTATTTTGACTACTGTTTTATCGACTGTCCCCCGCAGCTTTCCATTCTGACGATCAACGGACTTGTCGCTGCCAATGAAATTATTATCCCCTGCAAGACGGATTATCTTGCCTACAAGGGACTGAAGGCACTTCTGAGTACGATCAGGGAAATCAAGAATGATCCCGATCTCAATCCCAATATGACGGTCAGGGGGATTGTTGCAACGATCTACGAAAAGAAAGTCAATGACCAGAGGGATGTATGGGAACTTCTGCATGAACAGGGCGTGCCGTTTATCGGAACGATAAAGAAATCCGCCGATGCTCCCAGAACTGTTTATCAGGGGTTGCCCGTCGTCATTTCCAACAAGCGTTCCGATGTGGCACAGGAATATACAAGAATTGCCAACCTGATAGAATAATATAATTTTTTATATAACTTTTTATATTAACAATTATACAAAGGAGAAATGCATTATGGCAAAGCTCAAAGATATCCTCATTGAACAGGCTCCCGAAATGCTGGAGATAAGAACTGCCGTCAACAGCTTCAAGAGCAATACCGACAGAAACAAAATGATCTCCGCCTATGTCGATATCGAGAGATATGAGAAATTCAAGGCGATCAACGGACTGCGTGGCATCAGCAACAACAAGATACTGAACCTGCTCATTGCCGACTATGTCCTGAAATATGAGAAGCTGCTCAAAGAAGACTGAAATGCAAAAACCGCCCGAATGTTTCGATTCGGGCGGCTTTTTTTGGAGATAATTTTTTATATAATTATTGATATAATTATTTATATCGGTAATTATATTATTTTGTAAGGGGCTTTGTCGTTGCCGTGACGGAAACGATATCATCGGGATCGATAGCCGCATGGACACCGTCTTTTTCATAAAGGCACTGTATCCTATCTTTTGTCTCACTTGCATTGCTGGAATTCATCCATCTGCTGTCGGCTTCGGTCGTCACTTTGGAACCGTCTTTCAAAGTGATGTCAAACTCAATGATAAAACCAAATGACTGCATTTTTTCCGTATAGTCATGCATGGCTTCGGAATCCGCATCGAGATCGGGATTGTCCCATAAGGGATCTTCAGGATACTGTATCGCCGAGATCGTCGCATCTACCAACATCATGAAAGACTGTGCACGGATATTGTCAATCGTCACTGTCACATCATTCATGGAGAATTCTTTGCCGTTGAGGTCATCGATCGCTCTGGAAGCCGTCTTGTAGTTGAGCGTTACGCCTGTTTCAAATTCAAAGGGAACTGTTTTCTCCGTAGCGAGATAATAGACAGTGTCCTCATAGTTACCGCTTTCGGAATACTGCCAGATCAGCTTGTTTTCTCCGAGTCTGTCTTTATATTTTTCTCTCAGTTCGTCATAGTTATCAGGATAAGCACCGACTGCTTCATCAAGATGCACAACCCAGAGTTCACTTTCTTTGACGGTCATTCTTTCGCCTTTGATATGTCCCCCGAAATCCTGATAGAAAGCCGTTGCCTGAATGGTATTTTCATCTTTGAAGTCATACCATACACTGCCGCTTCTGTTGTCATTCGGATTGGGGAACAATGCCAGAAGCGGTGCAAGCGTTACGTCAACGTCATTGGAACCGTAAATGAGATAATTGCCGTCATTCTTTTCGATAAAGGCACTGCCGTCCTTGTTTTTGATCTCCATGACGGCACCTACGAGCGTGTCATCGCCTGCAATACCCTGAAATTCAATATCGAGCTTATCGCTCTTTTCGGAAACATTGCTTCCTGCAAAAAGTCCGTATTTTGGCTCACCTGCAAACCAGTTGCCGAAAGCCTTGTTGAAACCGCCCGACGCACCTACCGAAACGGTGCCTATCACGATCGCTGCCGCCACTGCTGCGGCAATTCCGATAATACCCTTTTTTGTAAAACGTCTGATTTTTTTAGCCTTTGCTGCCTCCATGACTGTCTTCACTACCCTTTCTGTATCAACACCTGTATTTTCGATAATCGTTTCTTCTCTGATATCCGAAAAATCGGATTCCATCGAGTCAAACACAAATTTCTTTTTCATTTGGCAAAACCTCTTTCCGTGAGTATTTTTTTGAGCTTGTCTTTGGCACGCTTGATGCGTGACTTGACGGTTTCGCTGTTCATCTGCATTTTTTCGGATATGACCGTTGAGGACTGATAGTAATAATAATGCCTGATGATAATTTCCCTGTCAGGTTCACCGATCTCGTCAAGGGCATCTTTCAGAGCCTTTGAGATGAATTTATCCTCTATCTGCCGGGATACATTCAGGGAATCCTCAAAGTCCATGCCCTCTATGCTGACGATATCCTGATGACGCTGATTGCTTTTGATTTTATTCTTGGCTTTGTTCTTGGCGATACAGCAGAGAAAACCTTTCAGCTTGTCGGGCTGTATTTTGTTTCTGTTGAACCAGAGGGCGATGAATGTATCGGAAGTGGTTTCCTCGATATCCTGCACGCTGAAACAGCCTGCCGCTATATTGGATATAATCGTTGATACCAGAGGAGTATATTTTCTGGTCACTTCCTCCAGAGCCGTCTGGTCACCGCTGATAAGCCTTTCGGCAAGTTTTTGTTCGTCCACTGCATTTTGCCTCCCGTGATTTTTTGTTTTTCAAGCGCTTTCGATTATAATAACAACTGCCGTCTGCACATAGGGGCATGAATTTGCAGATTTTTCAAAAAAATTTTTTCCCTGCCGAAACGGCAGATATTTTTTATATAGTTATTCATATAAAATATTATATAATAATTTAAATAAAATCGGCTGAAAACAAATTTATTGCAATACGTGTAAAAACGTGATACAATAGTAAACGGAAACAAAAAAAATAGAGTATACAGATGGGGACTGTACACTCAAAAAATTTTGTTATGAAGTGACATACTCCCCCGCCTACGCTTCGCTTAGAGGCGGGGGCTTCTCGCTCAAG
>CAMHPW010000193.1 GCA_946187095.1 uncultured Clostridia bacterium
TTCCCAATAACTATTATTTTGAAATTCAAATCACTGTTTTGTGAATCTTCTCCTAATATTTCTACTGATGTTTTTGGGTCTTTGTATATGATATTTTCATCTTGTGCGATTTTGCCTTTGTAGCTATAGAGGACATTTCCGAAATAAACGGGACCGTCGGGCTTTTCGGCATACCATTTTGACGTTTCAAAAACATGGGAATCAAACGTGATATAGTTTTGGGGGATATTGTGGAAATTCACAAGGCTTGAACAGCCTGCAAACGCATTGTCACCGAAATGTTCGAGAGCCTCACCGAAATAGACATCGGTAAGGGCAGTACAGTTTTCAAAGGCTGCCCACGCTACTTCACGGACATTTTTACCCATTCGGACAGTTTTAAGGCTTGTACAGTCCTGAAAAGCCCTGTTCCATATTTCCTGTATATTATCGGGGATAACGATATTTTCAAGGCTGATACAGTCGCCAAGAAGTCCGTCAGGAATTACGGCTATTTTGGAGTTGAAAGTGAAGTTCTTCAGATGGTAGTTTCCGTAAAATGCCCAGCTGTTTATTTCCTCAACGCTTTCGGGCATGGTGAAACTTTCCATAGCGGTATATTGGAATGACTGTCTGATATATTTGAGTTTGGAATTAGCACCCAAATTGACTTTTTTCAGGTTGCGGCAGTAGCAGAAAGCATAATTGCCGATTTCTTCAACATTGTCGGGAATGGTGATTTCTTCCAGAGAATTACAGTCCTGGAACATACAGTCGGCAATGCGTGTCATTTTGGGGGACAGTGTGACGGAGGAAAGATTTCTGTCATGCTGGAACTGATAAGTGCCTGCTTCTTCGAGAGTGGAGGGAAGTTTGATTTCCCTGAGCATATAGCAGAATTCAAATACAGCATCTTCAAGGACTTTCAAGCCTTCGGGGAGGGTGACGGTCTGGAGTTTTTCACAATACTGGAAAGCTCTTTCATTGATTCTGACAACACCCACAGGAATAACAACGGACTGCAAAAACTGTCTGCTGTTTTCAAAAGCATATCTGCCTATCGTTGTGACCTGTTTGCCGTCAATTTTGGAGGGGATGGTGACATTTTTTTCTTCGCCGTTGTAATGGGTAATCGTCACGGTGTTATCGTCATTGACTTCATACTCATAGTCACCGGATTCTGCTGTTTCTTCTTCATATTCTGCCGCATTGACAGAAATGTCTGTGCCGACAAGCTGACTGACGGGAGCCGCCATGCCCGTACCGGCAGCCATTGACAGAATCATAGCTGCAGCGATGACTCTGCACATGATTTTGCTTGACTTTTTCATCTGATCGGTTCCGCTGACGAAAAAATATTCGCCAACGGATCTTACCTGCCTTTCTGTGAAAATATTTTATATATTATAACACTATCGTTAATATTTTTCAATATGATATTGATTTTTTTGCAATCATGTATTACCGTATACTTATAACCGCTTACACCCATAGGCAAAGGAATTTTTATCAGTATATCATATAGAGAATATTGATGGTCAGTCCTGCCGCCGTTCCGAAAAGGGCAATTTTATTGCCACGCTTTATCCTGCCCTCACGGATACAGGCATATAAAGCCATCGGTATGCCTGCAGAGATCATATTGCCCCAATCTTTTACCCTGTCAAAATATTTGTCTTCGGGTACTCCAAGACGCTTCATGATCAATCCGAGAGCCTTGCTCGCCTGATGGGGAATGATCATATCGATATCCTCCATAGCGATCCCTGTTTCTTCCAGAAAGTCATTGAGGAAAGCGGGAATTTTTTTTGCGGCAAGTTTCAGTACACGGCTGCCCTTCATGTCAAAATAATAGTCATCTCTGTTTGCCTCTGTCATCTTGAAAGCAGTCATCAAGCCGCAGCCGCCACGAATCTCCGTATCATGCACACCTTCCGAAAATGTACACTGCTTTGAATTGATGACACCGCTTTCACCGTCACAGGCAGTCACTACAAAGGCAACGGCTGTATCGGAAAACAGTTCATAACTCTCTCTCTGTTTCGGATTCAGGGCCGCCGATGCTGTATCGCCTGAAAATATAAGTATATTCCGATAGTTTCCGCTATCTATCAGATAAGATGCCATATCGAATGCCGTTATGAAGCTTGTGCATGACGAATTCACATCAAATGCAGGTATCGACAAGCCTTTAGCGATACGTTCATGAAGAAGTGCCGCATTACACGGTATCGCCTGCAACGGGGTAGCCGTTCCGCCTAAAATCAGGTCTATCTTTTCAATCGAAAGTCCTGAATCGCTCAAAGCCTCTTTAACGGCTTTTTCGACTAAATCAAGAAGATTCTGCTCTTCTGTCATTCTGTATCTTGTCTGGTCTCCGAATTTCACGATATGATCGGGCAATGCCGCCCCACAGCCGATTATTTTGATTTTCCGCATTTTGATTCAACTCCTCTTTATATCAGTCGTTCCACTCTTTTCAATTTCCTGTTTTTATCGTATGTATATTTCTCGAAACGAATTTCAGGCAGCTCAAAATGATTATCTTCAGCGAGCTTTTTGAATTCATTCACCACTTTGTCTTTCATTTTATCGTCAATATCGGAATAAATGACAATATTGCCGTCAATCTGCTGGACGATCCTGTAATCACGGATATTCCCTGCAAATAAAATACATCTTCTGATAAAATCAGGGAATATTTTTATGTCCTTATCTTTGCCGTTGAATATAAATACATCATCTTCCCTGCCCTCTATTTTTTCAAGAGCCGTATGAACACTGCCGCATGGACAGGGAATTTTTCTTTCCGCCAATATATCATTCAGACGATAACGGATGATCGGCTGTGAAGTGCGTTCAAAGTCTGTAATGATCGGTACAAATCTTTGATCGTCAATATACTCTTTCTCAATGAAAACGATATCTTCATTAAGGTGTAAAGTGCCGCATTTACAAGTCGCTGCAAGACAGCCCTCCGTACACTGATATACCTGATGTATCACTTCAAGACCGAATGATTTTTTTATCCTCTGTTCATCTTCTTTTTCGAGGACTTCGGCAATGGATATCACGGTTTCGGGGTGAATGTCGATTTTCTTTTCATCAAGGGCGTTGGCTATCATCAGAAGTGCGGACGGCTGTGCTACAAGAATATCTGCTCCAAGTTTGCCGAGCTTTTCAATGTTTTTATCCATATCCGCATAGATATCATAGAATTCAAACTGAATATTCTTTGAGCCTACGGATTCATATAAATTGGAATTTGCCCTCATGAAAAATGCTACTCTGTATGTTCCCAAAATGCCGTGAGGAAGAAATTTTGCCAATACAAAGCCTGCCCATTTTTCCGTTTCGGTCTTTTCAACGAGAAATGCCCCTCTGCTGTGAGATGTGCCCGAACTTAAACCTACCGTGATATTTTTCAGTTTGGAGTCAAATTCTCTTGTACGCTCTGCATTCACGGCAAATTCCAAAGCCTCATCTTTACTGATTCCCACTGTATTGATTTTATCAAAATTATCCATCATAATGCCTTTATCAATAATGGGAAAGTCATTCAGTTCATGCCCTGCATATTTTTGATAAAATTCCGATTTTTCTGTGACAAAGGCAAGATGTTTCTTCAGTTTTTTCTGCTGATAAGCCTCCAATTTTTCTCTTGTCGGAAAATGTCTGTATCTGAATTTCAGGTATGTGAATAATATCTTTAATTTACTCATACACTTTTTCCGTTACTGAAAACTTATAAAAAGTTATAAAATCAACTTTTATGTTCCATTCC
>CAMHPW010000194.1 GCA_946187095.1 uncultured Clostridia bacterium
GTTTTTCGGCTCATAGCCTGCCTGTACGCATTTCGTATTGATATGCATTTTCAAACCTCTCCTTTAAACTCATTATAAATTTTTATTATATCGCCCGACACCTCTCCGATACTCCTTGAAGCGTCAACGATTTTTACATTTTCACTGTCTTTGAGAATCCCAAATACTTCCAGAAATCTCTTTCGGATTCTCTCCTGCATTTCCTTTTTTTCATAAATTTCTCTTTCCAAACGGTTTTTCGCTATTCGTTCATCTGACGATTGACTGTCGATATCCAGAAAAATGCACAAATCGGGCTTTAAAATCTCTTTGCAGTTCAGATTCATATCCATCACCCATTTCAGATCAGCATCAATGCCCTGATAGGCAAATGATGAATAATAATATCTGTCACATACAACGTCAATGCCCCTTTCCAAAAACTGCTTTATACCATTAATTTTGTTGGAATTGTGAAAAATCCTGTCAAGCAAAAACATCGCTGACATTTCATAAGCCGTTCTGTCGGTAAAACCGCCCAAAGCGTCACGCAAAATACCGCCTGTCACGGAATTTGTCGGTTCAGCGGTCTGATAGACCGTTCTGCCCTGCCGTTTCATTTCCTCGACAAGCAGATTGATTTGTGTACCCTTGCCCGAACCGTCTATTCCCTCAAATACAATAAACTTTCCTCTGTCCATAAACGACTTCCTTTATTGTCCCGCATACAATTTTGACTGCATTTCAAATTCTTCCACAGTCATATCTGCCCTTTTAGCCGCTTCCGCCAATGTCAGCACACCGTCTTTAACAAGTCCTACCAATGCCATGATAAAGCCTTTGAGTATGCCTGTTTTTTCACCTTCTGCTCTGCCTTCCGCTCTGCCTTCTGCTCTGCCTTCTGCTCTGCCCTTTTCTTCTCCTATGCTGATACCTTTCTTGATACCTTTTTCGATACCCTCCTGCTGAATTTTATCATAGATTTCACACATAGTCACTCCACCCTTTCTTATTTCATCATTCATAAGATTATATTCATTCCGGAATCTGCCGTCACCCGAAAATACTCCTATCATATCCAGCACTTCCTCCGCATGAACAAGCTTTTGATTCGTCGGGTGATACTCCGTGCCGTTATTGAGAGAATTAAAAAACTCTGTTATCACTTTGAAATCCGATGTGAATTTTGCAATCTGCTTTCCGTCCATGTCCTTTACCGAATAGAAATTCATCTTGTAGTCACTGACAAATTCCGACAGCTTTTCGGGTATGTCCAGACAGTCACGCAGATTTTTTCCGAAACCCCAATCTTCTCTGCCGAAATAGATGACAAGCGTTATTACGGGATAATATTTTTTATTTTTGCCTTTTTTCCTGTACTGTTTGCGATACTCCGCTCCGTCATAGCTGATCACCCTCAACGGCATAGCCTTATCAACGGCTGACTGATTTTCAATGCCGATAAAGGCTATTTTTATATTGGCATTTTTCCAGAATTTCGATACATCTCTTTCCTGACTGCGAATTTTGCCGTCCGCCTTGTAATGAGAACCCCTGTCGGCAGGTGTCAGTTCCTCTTCTTTGATGACTTTTTCGCCGTCAAAAAGCAGTCCGTTCACAATGTCTGAAAACACATCATTATAATATTCCAGATTTTTCGTCACAATATCCTTTTCCGCCACGCAAAACACCTTTCTTTAAAGTATATTATAATACTCTTTCAAGAATTTTTCAATATCATTTCGGCGGTTTTGATACCGTCAACTGCCGCCGACACAATCCCCCCTGCATAGCCCGCACCCTCTCCGCACGGATACAAGCCTTTCACCGATACCGACTGCATATTTTCATCACGGAGTATTCTTACGGGTGAAGAACTCCTGCTTTCCACTGCCGTTAAAACAGCATCGCCGTCGGCAAAGCCTTTCAGCCTTTTATCCATGAGAATAATTCCCTCTCTCAGAGAATCCGCCATATATTCAGGTAAGCATATATCCAGATTTGTCAGCGTATATCCGGGCTGATAGCTTGGTATTACCGAACCTGTTTCAACGGATTTCTGCTTTTTGAGAAAATCGCATACTCTCTGTACAGGGGCATGATAATTCTCACCGCCTGCATGAAATGCCATTTCTTCCAGCCGTCTTTGAAGCTGTACTCCTGCCAATATATCCGTACTGCCAAAATCATTTGGATTGATTCCGACTAAAAGTGCAGAATTCGCATTGACTTTATCACGGGCAAATTCACTCATGCCGTTTGTGACAAGTCTGCCGTGTTCACTTGCCGCCGCAACGACACTTCCGCCCGGACACATACAGAATGTAAATACACCTCTGCCGTTATTCAGATGAACCGCCAATTTATAATCTGCCGCCGACAAATATTTGTTATTCCAGAAACTGCCGTACTGACTTTTATTGATAAGCTCCTGCAAATGCTCTATCCTCACACCCATCGCAAAAGCCTTTTGCTCCATAGCAATATTTTTCTTTAAAAGCATTTCAAACGTATCTCTTGCACTGTGACCTATCGCTAAAATGACATGATCCGTTTCAAGCGTGAATGTTTCATGATTCCTTTCAAGAACAACGGCTTTTATTTTCCCGTCAGATATTTTTATATCCGTCAGTTTCGTTTCAAACCAATATTCACCGCCAAGAGAAATTATCTTTTCACGGATATTTTTCACCGTTGTTTTGAGCATATCCGTTCCGATATGGGGTTTGGCAAGATATAAAATTTCCTTTGAAGAGCCGTTTGCCGCAAATTCTTCCAGCACTTTTCTGATACGTTTATCTTTCGTGCCTGTATTCAGCTTGCCGTCCGAAAAAGTCCCTGCACCGCCCTCTCCGAACTGCACATTCGACTTTTCATCAAGCACACCGCCCGACCAAAATTCATTCACATCTCTTGTACGGCTGTCAACATCTCTGCCACGTTCAATGATAATCGGATTTTGTCCGCATTGTGCAAGGATAAGTGCCGCAAACATTCCGCATGGACCGCTCCCGATAATCACAGGTCTTTTGGAAAGTTTCCTGCATTTAGGCAAGTCATATTTGTATTCCTCAACCGACACGGCATTTTTGCATTTTTTCAGAACTTTATTTTCATTATCGACTTTTACATCAACTGCCGCCGTGAAATGCACATTATCCTTTTTTCTTGCGTCAACACTTCTTCTATATAGAGATATATATTTTATCTCAGCAACCGATATATTCAATTTTTTAGCCGCCGCTTTTTTCAAACTTGTTTCATCGTAATCGAGACTTAAAGCCACTTCATTTATTCTGATCATAACTTCACCTATTTTATGGATTTTCCGACAAGTATGCCGCTGCCCCATGCAAAATGCAGGTTATATCCCCCGCATTCACCGTCAACATCAAGCATTTCTCCGCATATATATAAATTTTTCACCGTCTTTGACATGAGCGTTTCGGGATATACATATTTTGACGTTATCCCCCCTGCACAAACCTGTGCATTACTGTAATCTTCACTTTTCAAAGGCGTGAAAGAGAAATTTTTCACGGTATGAGCCAATTGTTTGATATCGCTTTCGCAAAGTTCTTTGCAGGATTTTTTCTCAAATCCGCAAGTCTGCACAATCACCTGTGCCAATTTTTTATTCAACGCACCTGTCAGTATATCACCTGCATTTGCAAAAATCTTTCTGCACTTGAAAAGATAATCACACAAGTGACTTTCGGAATACTCTTTCATCACGTCAACGAATATCTTCGAATTTTTGC
>CAMHPW010000195.1 GCA_946187095.1 uncultured Clostridia bacterium
TACGAGATGGATTAGGGTGACTGGAGTTCAGACGTGTGCTCTTCCGATCTATCAAGGATTTCATCAAGGAATTCGATAATGCGAAGTCGAAAATTGAGAAAGCTGCCAATGATATGCTTGATAATTTCAGAACGGCTGTCAACAAAAATAAACTGATATTTGAGGAAACATTCTCAAGTCTTGCACAGGATTGTGTGAACGGTTTATACAATAAGAACGATAAATTTACAGTTGCAGGTAAAGACACTATCGGATATTTTATGGACGGAGTTCTTTCGATGAATAACGATATCGTATCATCGGCACAAAAGGCCATGAATGGCTTTATAAACGGTATCGGCAGTAAAAAGGGCGATGTTCAGTTTGAGGCGGTGACAGTCGTTATATTTGCGGTTTCGGCTATTAAGAATAAATACGATGATTTTTACAATGCAGGCATATATCTTATTGACGGTTTCATACTTGGTATCAAATCGAATATTTCAAAGGTTGAAACTGCGGCTAAAGAAATGGCAAATACAGCGGCACAGGCGTCTAAAAAGACGCTTGATGAACATTCTCCGTCAAGAGTAGGCTATGAGATAGGTGAATTTTTCGGCATGGGATTTGTCAATGCCATATCCGATTACAGTGACAGGTCGTATTCGGCAGGCGAAAATATTGCACTTTCCGCTAAAAACGGCTTGAATAAAGCTATTTCAAAGATAGCAGACACTGTTGACTGGGGGGACATTCAGCCTACTATCAGACCTGTTGTGGACTTGTCGGAAGTCAGGAAAAGTGCCGACAGTATCGGAGGTATGTTCGGCGTGACACGTTCCGTAAATCTGGCGGGCATGGCTGGTATAGGCGTGAATACCGTCAACACCAATGTTCAAAATGAAGTTCGTCTGAATAACGATAATATTATTCGTGAAATGCGTGATTTGAAGAATGATATTTCCAATCTGTCGCAGACGGTCGGCAGAATGAAAATTGTTATGGATACGGGGGCATTGGTCGGGGCTATCGCAACGCCTATCAATAACGAACTTGGCAGACAAAGCATTTATTACAAAAGGGGGAATTGATATTGTATCATTCTGTCACATTCGACAATAAAAACACATGGGATAACTGGCATATTGTTCCCTCATCAAGACCTGTTTTCAATCCGCCCAAACAAAAAGTGAATACGCTTGATATTCAGGGCGGCAACGGCATCATAGATTTGAGCGAATCTCTCACGGGCTATCCTGTTTATAATAATCGTGAGGGTTCGTTTGAATTTATCGTGATGAATGACTATAAGCCGTGGCAGGAAACCTATTCGGATATAGCAGATTATCTTCACGGGCAGAAAATGAGAGCTGTTCTTGAAGATGATCCGCAATATTACTATGAGGGCAGATTCTCCGTGAACAGTTGGAAGTCTGATAAAGACTGGTCGAAAATCACGATTGATTACAACGTGTCGCCGTATAAAATGAGGAAAGTCGATTCCAAAGAAGTCGTGACGTTGGAGGACGGCACTGTCACAAGAACTTACACAAGCAAGTTTTACGGAAAAGCCCCTGTATGTCCGACATTCGATGTACAGCTTGACAGCGGAACAGCATTTGCGGTGCGGTTTCAAAATACCGATTTGCATTTAAGCGTGTCGAAAGAGTTTAGAAACGGCACGATGCAGTTTCCCGAAATGATATTTTACGGCAGTGAGGTAAAAATGTATTTTCTTGTTCCGTCGTCTGTATCGGGGACTGTCACGGTAACTTGTCCTTACGGGAGGTTGTGAGTATGTACAGTATATATGCAGAGAACACCTGTATTTATAATGATATTTCTCCGCTTGAAAGCGTGAAACTGATATCCCCGAAACTTACTTTGGAGGATAATGCGGCAGGTTCTCTCACAATGACTGTACCCGCATCAAACGTTGGTTACGGTCTGATTGAGAGAATGAAAACGGATATCACGGTGTATAAAAACGACACGGAAATATGGTCGGGCAGAGTTCTCACAGAAGATAATGATTTCTGGAATAACAGAATATTATATTGTGAGGGCGAATTGGCATTTTTTAATGACACGACTCAGCCGCAGGCAGAGTATCACGATATGACGGTAAGGGGCTTTTTGCAGACGTTGATTGATATTCACAATGCGAAAGCGAGTGCGAACAGGCAATTCACGTTGGGAGCAGTGACCGTTACGGATTCAAACGATTCCCTTTATCGTTATACGAACTATGAAAATACACTTGAATGTATCAATGAAAAACTCATAGATAAGTTGGGCGGACATATCCGTATCCGAAAAGACCGTGGCGTAAGATACTTGGATTACCTTGCGGATTACCCGAATGTCAATTCGCAGGTGATAGAGTTCGGCAAGAATCTGATGGATTTCACGAAAAAATGGGATATGTCGGAATTTGCGACAGTGATATTGCCGTTGGGGAACAGGCTTGAAGAGAACGACATAGAGGCACTTGACGCATATCTGACGGTTGAAAGTGTGAATAACGGCAGTAAATATGTAGCGTCTGCAAGTGCGGTTGAAACTTACGGCTGGATAGAGAAAGTTGTTCACTGGGATAACGTAAGTACAGCAAGTGCCCTGTTGAGTAAGGCACAAAGATATTTGTCGGAGATACAGTTTGATGAAATGGTCATAGAACTGAAAGCTCTCGATATGCATTATCTCAATGTGAATGCAGAAGCAATCAAAATGCTTGATGAAGTGAAAGTAGTATCACGACCTCACGGAATGGACAGATATTTTCTCGTGAAGAAAATGGAGATACCGCTTGATAAGCCTGAAGATACGCTTTTCACTTTGGGGGACAAGATACGGACAAGTCTGACAAGCGTGAATAACAAGACGAATGCCGATATTCTGAAACGTATCAACGAATTGCCGACAAGGTCGCAAATGCTGGAAGAAGCGAAAGCCAATGCTACGGCGATAATGCGAATGGCGACAAGGGGTTATATTACGATTGTTGAAGATTCGCAGGGTTCGGAAGCGTTGTATGCGTCAAATGTGAGGATAACTGATCCCGAACATATTCCGTCAAATGCGAAGTTCTGGAAACTGTTCGCAAACGGTTTGGGATATTCGAGTGATGGCGGTCAGACATTCGGATTGGCTTTGACCATGGACGGAGCTATCGTTGCGGATTATATTACGGCAGGTTCTTTGAATGGCGAAATCATCAGGGCAGGCACTGTAAAAACCGCTGCAATTTCACAGGAATTCAAGACTTCCATTGCGAATGATATTGATGCTCTGCGGCAGGAATTCACGGCGGCAGACGGCGTATTGAGGAGCAGTATTTCCGCAAAGGTTGACGGTATTAACGGTACTACCGATTTCAATACTTTGCTGTATCAGAATTACGAGCAGTTTATATTCGGATTCAACAACAACAGCACCAACATACAGTTGAGTACATCGGGTATCGGTTTGTATAGCGGTACGATTGATACGTCGAATAAACTTATTGAGCTGAACGGCAACGGTATCAACGTGTGGCGTACAGGCGTGAATATCGGAAAGATAGGTACTAACTCATGGGTGAATCACAGTAATTATCGAGGACTGGTGTTTGACTTGGAGTACGAGGGCGGATATATGACATGGGCGAGGAAATTGAGTTCCGACGCAACCACTTATACGACTGTATTGACATATGCGAGAGTGAAATCAGATGAGCTGCAGACGAGGGTCGCGAAAGAATGCTACTTGCTC
>CAMHPW010000196.1 GCA_946187095.1 uncultured Clostridia bacterium
GCAATATCTATCAATGTACAAATGATGTATATAGCCAAAACTGATACAACCGCATGAATAATAAATGTATCTGAATGGAAAGCTCCAACATTATTGAGTGTGTCTTTCCATAGCCACTGCCGCATTCTATCGCCTCTTGTGTGTATAAGGAACACTCCGAAAGTTGACGCAGCAACAGTATTAATTACAGGATTATATCTGAATTTGAGGTTTTTGAAAAATACAAAAAGCGATACCGATGTAATAACTGCGAGTATTTTATTTGAATCAGCAACAAAATAATAACTGGCATTTTTCCCAAATTTGAATAACACAAATGCACCGGCTACAACGCTTGCTAATGATAAAAATAATGAAATCGCAGCAGCTACTGTCCACCATTTCTTATTACTGAACCAGTCTTCACGATAAAGCCTTATATATGAACCTATAAAATACACAACCATAAACCAGCCCACATAAGTGAATGCCGATGGTGCAATTAAAAATGTTTGCAACAATGAGCCTATTATTAATGAAGTAATCAATAGATTTCTGTGCTGTTTTTCATCCATTGCCTTTATAAGAATATTCAAAAAAGGAATGAAACAGAAGAAAGCCAAATAGGAAGCTGTAAATCCTGTACCAATACCATATATTGGAATAATCGCCTTAACAAACGATTTAAGAGCAAATTTCTCATACCCACTTATAAGAAAAATAGCATAAATAATAACTTGATAAAATTGGATTTCAAACAGCAGTTTAAGAAATTTTCTGACCGTAATGTTTGATTTACACATAAAGTATCCTGTTATAAGGACAAAACAGTCTATGCCTGTTTTACCTCCCCAACCCCATAAAAGTGAAAAAATGCTATTTGTTGATAAAACATTTGCTTGTGTTATCTCTCCGATAACACCGGAATTTACTATATAATGATGTGCAACGATCATAAACATTGTTATGATTCTGAATAACTCTATCGAAGAATCACGCTGTTGAGTAGTTTGTTTTTTGTAATTTTCCATATTCATTTTCCACATCCTACAATAATCTCACAAATTCTGTCCACGTCCTCAAGTGCCAGATCGGCATAAAGCGGTAATGTCAGAACTCGCTTGCTTATATGAAGTGCAACAGGAGTTTTGTTGACATCATATTTTCCATTGAATGCCGAAAAGGAATTGGTGAGTGGATAGAAATATTTCCTTGCTCCTATACCGTTTTCAGCTAATTTTTCAAATACTTCATTACGGCTTGCACCAAATACTTTTTCTTCAAATATAACGGGATAATATGCGTAATTTGATTTGACATCAGGTTGTACTGTATTGAGCTGAACTCCGTCTATCCCGTCAAGATGGCTGTTATATCTCTCAACAACTGCCTTACGCTTTGCAATTTCTTCATCAACGTGACGGAGATTGCAGATACCCATTGCCGCACAGAATTCATTCATCTTTGCATTGGCACCGACAGCACTTACTTCCTCTGCTCCATGAATGCCGAAGTTTTTGAGGTCATATAACTTCTTTCCAAGTGAAGCTTTTCTGAAACATACCGCTCCGCCTTCAATGCTGTTGAAAACCTTTGTGGCATGGAAGCTGAAGCATGAGGCATCACCGAAAGTGCCGATACCTTTTCCTTTATATGTTTCACCAAAGGTATGAGCTGCATCGTATATTACTTTCAGTTCATATTTTTTTGCGATTCTGTCGATTTCTTCAATATTGCATACATTACCATAAACATGAACGGGCATGATAGCACAGGTACGGTCGGTTATCAGACTTTCCAGCTTTTCCGTATTTATCGTATATGTAACAGGGTCGATATCACAGAAAACAGGTTCAAGTCTGTTTCTTACGATTGCATGAGTTGTCGAAGCAAAGGTAAACGGAGTGGTGATGACTTCCCCCTGCAAATTCAATGCTTGTAAGGTAAGTTCTATTGCCATGTGACCGTTCGTGAACAGGTCAATGTTCTCAACACCCATATAATCCATGAGCATTGTCTGAAATTCCTTATGTTTCGGTCCCATGTTGGTGAGCCAGTGATTTTCCCACATATCCTTTATTTCGTTGATATACTCATCATAGCCGGGCATTGATGAACGGGTTACTAAGATTTTATCAGACATATTCATTCTCCTAAATCTGTCATAATTCAACGGTTGCGATTCTCGGCTCAAAGCAGCAGGTCGGTCTGACGCATACGATACGGACACCGCTTGCTCTCTGAGGACCTACTTTCAGAAATGTTGCAAGCACACTTGTCTTTCCGTGAAGTCCGAGAGGGCCTATATCCGCAGCATTCACTCTTTCGGTTATCTGCTTTTCCATATCACTCTGGATATCATATCTTCCGTCTGCCTGTGCCTGCAGCATCATCGAAGCAGCTTCAAAATGGCTTCTGCCAATACCTACGGCAAGCGTACACGGACTGCAGCCGAGCTGTGATACTCCTTCTGTTGCCCATTTTACAATCTCATCAAGTACAACTAGCGTATCGTGCTTATGAAACACACGATATGTTTTTGCTCTTATGGCAGGTCCTCCGCCAAACATCAGTATATGCAGACGTATTACATTTTCCTTGCATCTTCTGAGAAGTATCGGTGCAGGCTCCACTCCGGCACTGTCGGGATTCAATCCTCCCGACTGGTCAATTCTGTGACTGTCATCGCCCATTATCCCCATTGGACGACCGGGCAGTTTTCTCAGCCCCTGTGCAACGCCTTCTTTTATAGCATCAAGCATACGACCACTGATGGCAGCATTTTCTCCTATTTCCAGCACAAGATGCGGAATACCGGTATCATCGCAAAGCGGGCTGCAATTTTTTTCTGCCGCTTCCGCATTGGCAAGAACGGTTTCAAGAACCCATTTTGCCTTGTCATTATCTTCATTTTTGATTGCCTGACGATAGGCTTCTTTTTTATCCTCTCTGAATGTCGAACCTGCCTTGACAAGTGTATCACATACAAGAGCAACCGTTTTTTCATAATCAAAATTATTCATATATGCTCCTCCCATGTGCTGCGGCAATGATCGCAGGATATTTGTCCACTTTCAAAAGATACAATGCTTCCATACCAAGTTCCGGAAATGCTATTTGTTTTCTTTCAAGCGTCTTTTCTTCCAGAAGTGCCGTAACCGGCGGTATTACAGCATATAATGAATGATATTTATCAAGTGCAGCTATCGTTTTTTCGCTGATTTTCCCCTTGCCCAGATGGAGCTTTACTCCTGCTTTTGAAAGAGGCTCGATACTGCTTTCGATTTCAAGCTTATTGCTTGATGTGGGACCAACACCTGCCGGACTTACGGCTGTATGAAAAATAACATTTCCCCTCAAATCAGCACCGATCTGATCAGTTTTGCCTTCTTCGATAAGCTTTACAACCTTCGGAAGAACTGCATCACGACCGCAGAGGATATATCCTGTAATAGTGACAGTATCACCGACAGTAAGAGAGGAAACGATCTCATCTGAAATCGGAGTCGTTATATCCATAACTTCACACTTTCTTTCGTTTTGAAATTAAACTGATAAATTGATACGTTAATATAGAAACAAGTATTGCAAACGCAACACATAACAATGGCATACAATACATTGCAATTATATTGTCACCTATATTTAGAACGGCATATACTTTTTCTAAAGAATGCCATATTGCAGGGTGCAGTACATAAACATACAAAGAATACCTGTTTCCAAGAACAGTCAGTCGGGATTTTCTGAA
>CAMHPW010000197.1 GCA_946187095.1 uncultured Clostridia bacterium
CTTGATGACGGTAAAACTCCGGCAGCTACTGCCGCTACGTATAGTGTAAGTTCTACACCTGGCACACCTTCTACTGGTAATGGCATACTGTATGCAACATATGGTACTGGTGACGAGCAGATTAGGATAAATGTACAGCTTGCTAACCTTGACAATGCTCCTACAGCTTCAACAGCAGAAACATGGTCTGTTATCAAGGATGAGAGTGGTGCTGATAGGAAGTGGACATTCTACTACAACAACGATCTTGAAGAGGGTGCAACCACGACTAAGCTCATTGACTCTGTTGAGCTTGACAAGTTAGTAAAAGACGAAGCTTACCTTGCTTTCGACTTTGACTTGAATGTATTCATGGAGAGTGCCCAGGTTGTTATTGATGAAAATGGTGCAGAGAGCGGTAATCCTATTGTTACACCGTGGTTAAACGCTACATGGGCAGAAGGTCAGGCTACAAGTTATAATACCAATTACACACCTGCAACAGCAGAAGGTGAAACAACTGTTGTTGGTAACGAGATAACTGCTATAAAGTGGGAAGCAACAACCTGATAATCCCTAACAATAAGCCGCAAGGCTGACAACTAAATAAAAAATTACCCCCGACACGCTGACTAATGCGGTGTGCCGGGGGTGTTTTTTGTGCAGATTTTACAAAACAGGAGAAATTTTTATCCATTCGACACGCTTCTACACACTCCGACAAAACCATGGTGTATAATATACATGAAATTGCTTTGAAAGGAGTCGTTCCGATGGATACTTATATTTATGAGATAACCGAAAGCGTGGATTTTGTGGAGGATACGGGCAGCATCAAAACTTACGGCATACGCATATACAATGCCGACAAAAAAATCGCAGGACGGAAAAATGAATCCTGCCGTGTGGACAGCATCTCGCCTGACTACCCCAAAATTGCCGCTTTCAAACAAATGCTCGAAGAATTCGGGCTTTATCCGATACATCTTCGGGATGTGGTGGAGGATTTTCTGTCATCTCAGAGTTTCTGAATGCGTATAGCCGCCGCAGAATGTGACCGTTATCTCATTTTTGCCGCTGCCCTCGATCTTTGAGATGATTTTTCCCAGGAGAGTATCATCAAATTCAGTCATGGGGCGGAGGTCCTTCAGCAATTCACGGGCGGTCTCTTCACGCAGAATATTTCTCCTGCAGTCATCCTTCTGACTCATCAGGGTTTTAAGCTGTTCGGCAAGTCCGCTTTCGGTGCGGTTGAGTGCCTTAAGTTCCATATTCGTCTCCTCAAACATACTGCCGCTGATATTATCAAGAATATTTTCCCTTTTGGATTCGATTTCCGCCAATTTTTCATTGACTGTCCTGATCTCGCTGTCGATCTGAGCGGATTTTTCGGCAAGTTTCGCATTCGTTTCTTTTGAAGCGGTTTCAATATCATTTCCGACCATGCTGTTGACGGCGGCAAGAACGGCCTTATGCAGATCACTTTCATGATAGGAATGTGATTTAGGGCATTTTTTGCCGTTTTCCATACGGTTTTTACATCTCCATACGCCGACTTTACCATCTTTTTCCATCCATGTAGTACGCTTATAGAAACTGCCGCAATAGGGGCATACAAGCAGATTACTCATGCAGTATTTTGTACGGTAAGTATTTTTTTCAGGCTGATTTTTGGCATGACGTTTTCTTTTTTCCATTTCAAGCCTGACGATATCATATGTTTTGCGGTCAATGATAGGCTCATGGCAGTTCTGCACGAGATACATAGGTTTTTCGCCTGTATTTTTTTTCTGTCGTGAGTGATGCAGTTCACGGTATAGGTCTTTTGAAGAATGGCATCACCGACATATTTTTCATTTTTAAGTATCTGATAAACGTGATTTCTTGTCCATTCGGAACTGCCGTTTCTGCGGACGGCACCCATTTTGGTAAGTTTGTCGGCTATTTCCGAAGCCCCGAACCCGTCTGCATAATCCCTGAATATCATTCTGACGATCTCGGCTTCATGGGGAATGATATACGGCTTTTTGTTTTCGTCAAGCCTGTAGCCGAGCATATTCTCGAATTTGTAACGGACATTTCCCTCACGGAAGGATTTTTCGATCCCCCATGTCACGTTTCTGCTGATGGATTCACTTTCCGCCTGTGCAAAAGAGGCATAAAGGCTGATGGCAAATTCGGAATTCATGGAATTGGTATTGATATTTTCCTTTTCAAAAATAACCGCAACACCGAGATTTCTCAACTCACGGACGTAGTCAAGACAATCAACGGTGTTGCGGGCGAATCTGCTGATACTTTTGCATAAGATGAGATCGATCTTTCCCTTGCGGGCCATTCTGATCATTTTGTTGAACTGTGTTCTGTTTTTGGTCTGGGTGCCGCTGATACCCTCATCTGCAAAGATACCTGCAAGCTGCCAGTCGGGATTGCTGCTGATATAGTCGGAATAATAGCTGATCTGCGAATGATAGGAATTCTGCTGATTTTCCTGTTCTGTCGATACACGGCAGTAGGCGGCAATTCTGGGTTTGGATTTGCCTGTTTGTTCTAACACAACCACTTTTTTCATTATATATAACCCTCAAATCATATTGTGGTCGTGCTACATATTAAGATATATACGTCATAAAGTAAACAGGTAATATCACAGAATAAAAACAAATATTTGTGTAAAATATAGTTACATTTACGGCAATAAAAAAACACCCCCGGCACACCGTATTTCAGCGTGTCGGGGGCAATTTTTTATTTAGTTGTCAGCCTTGTGGCTTAGGGGTTAAGCATTATACTGAGTCCATGTAATCTTATCGATTTCTGTTCCACTCTGAGCCGGATCTGCTGTGTGTGCTCCAGTAGCAGGAGTTGCTTCACCGATTGCACCAGCCCATGCAGGATTATTAACTGTCTCGAATGCTTCCTTACCATTATCGTCAATTGTAATCTGGATAGAATTCATATTAACATTGAGGTCGAAGTCAAATCCAAGGTAAGCGTTCTTCTCTGTAGCACTTGAAAGTTCAACGCTGTCAACGAGTTTTCTTGTACTTGCACCCTCTTCTACATCATTGTTGTAGTAGAAAGTAACTTTATCACTACCTGAAACACCCCAATCGTCAGAAGATGCTCCTCTATTATTGTCAGTAGCTTTGATAGCAGTCCAAGCCTCAGCCTCAGTTGCATTAATGTTGTTCAGGTTAATAACAACAGAGATATCATCCTTTGTATCAGTATTTGCTCCTGAGCCAGCGATTACAGCATCATTTTCAGCACCATAGTATGTAGCTGTCAGTGTCGCTTTCTTTGTAACGGCTGCATCAAGACGATCGTTGATTTCAGATGTAACTGCACTTCCATCAGCAGCAGTCCATGTACTATTTTCTGCGTCATAGGTATAAACAACGCCGTTATCCTCTACTTCAAGTCCGAGCTTTGCATAAGCTGCATTAATAGTAGCCTGATTGTCAGCAGTTGCACCACTCGCCGTCCATGCATTAGCCGCTGTATTATATGTATAAGTAACGCCGCTAATTGTTATAGTGTCGCCATTCGCTGGAGTAGCAATATTATCATTATATGTCCACTTCAACTTGTCGTTTTCAATGACATTCGTTTTAGCTGTATAGAGAGTAACACTCTTATCTGCAGAACCATCACCAGCAGTCCATGTACCGCCACTCAATTCAGCACCTGTCGTTGCATCATAATACTTAGAGCCTACCTTGACTGCTTCATTATTGTTATA
>CAMHPW010000198.1 GCA_946187095.1 uncultured Clostridia bacterium
TTACAAACCTTTTTATATATTTCTGCTTTTTTTATTTTTTACATGAAAGGTATATATAACCCGTCATACCCGTCATAATAACTTTCTGTTTTGGCAAAATACAACAAAATGTATAGTCGACTATACATTTTGCCAAAATCAGCCAAAATGTACCGCCGACAAAATCATTCCTCATTCCTAATTGCTCATTCCTAATTGTTTCCTGAGGTATTTTCCTGTATAGGATATTTCACTTTGGGCGATTTCTTCGGGAGTGCCTGTGGCAATCACTTCTCCTCCACCGTCACCGCCCTCCATGCCTAAATCGATGATATAATCGGCGGTCTTTATCAAGTCGAGATTGTGCTCTATCACCACAACCGTATTGCCGTCATCTGCAAATCTCTGCAATACATTAATAAGCCTGTGTACATCTGCTATATGCAAGCCTGTCGTTGGCTCATCCAATATATACATTGTCCTGCCTGTTGAACGCTTTGACAATTCCGTTGCCAGCTTCACCCTCTGGGCTTCACCGCCTGAAAGCGTTGTTGCGGACTGTCCCAATTTCACATATCCCAATCCGACATTTTTCAGCGTATTCAGCTTTGATGCTATTTTCGGGTGATTCCCAAAGAAATCACAAGCCTCCTCGACAGTCATTTCCAAAACGTCATATATCGACTTCCCCCTGTATTTCACCGCAAGCGTTTCACGGTTATATCTCTTTCCGCCGCATACTTCACACGGTACATAAACATCTGAAAGAAAATGCATTTCTATTTTGACAATGCCGTCACCCTGACACGCCTCACATCTGCCGCCTTTCACATTGAATGAAAATCTGCCTGCACTGAATCCATGCATTCTGGCATCATTCGTCTGGGCAAACAATTCTCTTATATCCGTGAACACTCCTGTATAAGTCGCAGGATTGGAACGGGGCGTTCTGCCTATCGGGGACTGATTGATGTCAATGACTTTATCCAGATTTTCAACACCTGTTATCTTTTCGCACTGTACAGGCAAAGGTCTTGCACCGTTCAGATCGCTTGCCAGCTGCTTATACAGAATTTCATTGACAAGTGACGATTTTCCCGAACCCGATACACCCGTTACACAAATGAATTTCCCCAACGGAAATGCAACATCTATATTTTTCAGATTATTCTGACGGGCACCGAAAATTTTCAGGAATTTACCGTTGCCCTCACGCCTTTTTGCAGGTACAGGAATGGATAGCTTTCTGCTTAAATACAAGCCTGTCAATGAACGGTCACATCTCTTGATATCGTCAATACTGCCTGCACAGACCAATTCACCGCCGTTGATGCCTGCACCCGGACCGATATCGATTATATAATCTGCCGCATACATGGTATCTTCATCATGTTCCACAACGATCACTGTATTTCCCAAATCACGCAGATTTTTGAGAGTTGCGATCAGCCTGTCATTGTCACGCTGATGTAAGCCAATGCTTGGCTCGTCCAATATATACAGCACTCCCGACAATGCCGAACCTATCTGAGTGGCAAGCCGTATCCTCTGACTTTCACCGCCCGACAAAGTGCCTGCCGACCTTGAAAGCGTCAAATACGACAATCCCACGCTGTCAAGAAAATGCAGACGGCTTTCAATTTCCTTTGTGATGGAATTGGCAATAAATTTTTCCCTCTCCGAAAGAGTGGCATTTCTCGTAAATTCAATCGCCTGAGATATCGACATATCACAGAATTCACTGATATTCATATTTCCCACCGTCACGGCAAGGCTTTCAGGAGATAATCTCTTTCCGTTACACGCATCACAAGGCACTGCCGACATATAGCTTTCAATTTCCGACTTCACCCAATTACTCTGCGTTTCACGGAAACGCCTTTCCAGATTATTGACGATTCCCTCAAATTCTGTATGATAAGTTCCCGAACCGTATTCATTTTTGCGATGAACGGTTATTTTTTCGCCTTTCGTGCCGTAAAGAATGATATCAAGTATATTTTCGGGCAAGTCCTTTACAGGCGTATCAAGCGAAAATTCATATTTTTCCGCAAGGGCTTCAAAATACATTGTCGCAATCGTACTGCCTTCCATCGCCCAGCCGCTGCCCTTTATCGCCCCTTCACGAACGGATTTTGTCCTGTCGGGAATGATCCTGTCAATGTCTATCTGCATGAATACACCCAAGCCTGTACACTTCTTACACGCCCCATACGGATTATTGAAAGAAAACATTCTCGGACTCAATTCATCAATACTGACGTCATGTTCGGGACACGCATAATTCTGTGAAAACAGGATATCTTCCCCACCCTGTACGGCAACGATAATCAGTCCTCCCGACAGTTTCGCCGCCGTTTCCACGGAATCCGCCAGCCTTGAACGTATTTCGGGCTTTATCACAAGCCTGTCTATGACGATCTCTATATTATGCTTTTTATTCTTCTCAAGCGGAATCTCCTCCGACAAGTCATAGATAATGCCGTCTGCCCTTACCCGTACAAATCCGCTTTTTGCGGCATTTTCAAATTCCTTTTTATGCTCGCCCTTTTTCGCCCTCACGACAGGTGACATAATTTGTATTTTCGTACCGACAGACATTTCCAATACTTTATCAACAATCTGGTCAACGGTCTGCTGTTTGATCTCCCTGCCGCATATCGGACAATGCGGTATGCCTATCCTTGCATACATCAATCTCAGATAATCATAAATTTCCGTCACCGTTCCGACAGTCGAACGGGGATTCTTGGAAGTCGTTTTCTGGTCAATGGAAATGGACGGTGACAAGCCGTCTATACTGTCCACATCGGGTTTATCCATCTGCCCCAAAAACATTCTTGCATACGATGAAAGCGACTCCACATAACGTCTTTGTCCCTCTGCATAAAGCGTATCAAATGCCAGTGAAGATTTTCCCGAACCCGACAAACCCGTTATTACAACCAATTCATCTCTCGGTATCTCCACATTGATATTTTTCAGATTATGCTCCCTTGCACCCCTGACAGTGATTTTCTTGAATGCCATTTTTTACCTGCCTTTCACGAATTGTAAAGATTCATCGCTTTATCTATATTTCCCGAAATAATATATTCAACGGCATGACAGGCATTCTGTACGGTTTCATCAAGCACTTTTCTTTCACTTGAAGTGAAATTCGACAGCACCCAATCCGCCAGATCCCATTGCTCAGGCTTATGCCCTACGCCTATTTTGATTCTTGGAAACTGGTCACTTCCCGACAAATAAATGATATTTTTCATGCCGTTATGTCCGCCGTCACTTCCTTTTCGCCTGATACGCATTTTCCCTACATCAAGCGAAATATCATCGAAAATGACAATCACCTTTTCAGGCGGTACTTTGAAGAAATTCATCGCTTCAACAATCGCCTGACCACTGTTATTCATGTACGTTGACGGCTTCATGACAAGCACTTTTTTCTCCGCTATCACACAAGTATTGCAAAGCGACTTATATTTTATTCTGTCCAGACGGATATCATATTTATCCGCTAACGCATCCACAGTGATAAACCCTGCATTATGCCTTGTATTTTCATACTTTCTGTCAGGATTTCCCAAGCCTGCTACAATATATTCCACTCCGCTTAAATTTTCCTTTTTCCTGAAAAACACTTTCATTCCTCCAAATTGTTTCTTTTTGATTTTATAAAAAGTATCAGGCTCTTCCCTAAAATGTGTGGGTAAGAACCGATAAAATATGAATAAAATAAA
>CAMHPW010000199.1 GCA_946187095.1 uncultured Clostridia bacterium
CCATTCTTCTCCAGTGCAATTTTGATCCACTCTCTCATACCATAGTATACCTTCCAGTAATCTTCCGAATTGCACCATATCCATACCATCAAATCGACACTGCTTTCATTCAGCGTTTCCACCTGCACCTTGTTATTTTCATCATGCAGGACAAGACCGCTTTCATTGATCAGTTCCATGATGATTTTTCTTGCCTTGTCAATGTCCTCCTCATACGGTATAGGGACAACCAGGTCAACTCTCCTTTTCTCACGGACAAAATAATTGATGATATTATTGGAAGTCAGCCTTGAATTCGGTATGAGGATCTCCCTGTTGTTGTATGTACACAAAGTCGTATACATCATGTCGATCTTTACAACTGTACCCTTGAGTCCCTCCGTTTCGATATAATCCCCTACTTTGAATTTCTTGTTGATAATGATCAGCGTACCGCTTGCCACATTCGCAAGACTGTCTTTCAGGGCAAGCCCTATCGCCACTGTAGCCGCACTCACTGTCGCTATCAGTGTCGTCATATCAAAGCCTACTGTAGAAAGTACACACAGTATGATCAGTACTTTCAGTGCCGCATTCAAAAGCGAATTCAGAAAAGTCACAACTGTTTTGTCAATTTTCGCCCTTGTCATTGCTCTTTCGGAAATCTTGCATATGAATTTCGTCAGCCACCAGCCTGCAATAAAAATCACCAGTGCCGCTATCAGCTTCGGCAAAAATGCCAATATCCAATCATATGCCGTTTCAAGCCACTTCTGTGCAATGCTTAAATTCTGCTCCACTGTATTATTGATATCCAGTGTTTCATCAAGAAAAAAATACATTTTACCGCCTCCGTTTCAATTCGATATCATTATAACATATATTTTCCCGATTTGAAAGAAAAATTTGTTATATTTTTGTCCCTATTGCAAAAATCTCTATTTTATTGTATGATATAATATGATAAGCAAAAAAGAAAGGATCATTCGCATATGTTCAAAGATATTGACAAAACGATCATTTATTACGGTGTCTACGGTACGGATTCGGAAGAGATCAGCCAGACTGACATACTTTGCAGTGCAAGAAAAAAATTCTTTGAATCAAGCTGCATTACCCAGAAAGCCAGAGGAAATGTCAAAACTTCTCTCGGACTCAATAACTACAGCTATGTGATCGAAATCGGGGTAAGTCTGCGTTACAGAATGATCACCAAGGACGGCAAACAGCTTGCAAGAGTCTTTGACACCGCCGGCGGCTATTTCGCCGAAACACTCGATTATTTTCACAGACCTCTCAAAAGGGCTTATTTCAATAAACTTCACAAATGGCTCAAAACAGAATTCATCTCTCCCAATGACAGAACCATTAAATATACCGTCTACCCCTCCAGAGATGGTGAAATTCCCGTTATCATCCTCAAGGAAAACAACTTTGAGACTGTACTCTACGCTTTCACGGCTGAAATGGACAATACTACTTCCGCTCATCTCAACAAACTCACAGGTACGCCCAGAATCTTCTGTTCCACAAGTTTCGGCGATTTCTACTTCTGCACCAAACAAAACTATACAGAACGAAAAAAAGCCCTTGAAGATGTGATCAATCCCACTTATTTCAGTACGGAAGTCTATGCTTCATGGACTTCGGAAGATGAACCCAAATCTCACCCCTCTCCCGAACCCCAAATCAAAAAAGAATTTCCCGTTATCACAGAACCCCCTGCCGTTCCCGAACCCTCGGAACCTCATACCCCCTATGAAAGAAAATGTATCTTTTCGGGCGGCTGTCCCTATGAAACTTCCCAAAAACTCCTCATAGAATCCAACGGTCAGAAATTTTTCTATTTCGGCGATCTCTCCGGCAACAAGCGTAACGGCATCGGAAAAACCCTTATGCCAAACGGTCAGACCGCTTATGAAGGCAGTTACAAAAACGATCAGCGTGACGGCATGGGCGTACATTACTACAAATCAGGCAAACTCTGCTATGCAGGTAACTGGAAGGATAATAAAAAATCCGGTCTCGGTGTCACTTTTTCACCTGATGACAACAGTGCCTTCATTGGTCGCTGGCATAACGGCGATTCTGTCGGTATCGGTGCATTTTTCGACTGTAAAGGTGATCTCCTTTACCTCGGAAGCTCCGAAAAAGGTGTCAAAAACGGTGCAGGAATTACTTATAACAGCAGTGATAAAGCCTTTTTTGTCGGCAAGTACGAAAACGGCAGATTCCTTGATTCAGGTACACTTTTCGACAGTAAAGGCAATCTCCTTTACACAGGCGGATATAAAAATAACCAAAAAAACGGCATGGGAACTTCTTATCATCTTAACGGCTCTGTCATCTATCACGGTCACTGGCTCAATGACCTCTATGACGGTGAAGGTACTCTCCGCACTCAAAACGGCTGTACCCTCAAAGGCTCTTTCAAACTCGGCACGGCGGACGGTTTATGTACTCTTTACGATAAAAACGGCAAAGTGATCTATCACGGCAATTTTGAAAATAATCTCCGCAACGGCAAGGGCAGACTTTTCCTTGAAAACGGCAATTATGCGGACGGCCAGTTTCTTAACGGTCAGCCGACAGGCATTTTCAAAGAATACAATTCCCATGACCATCTCGTCTACAGCGGTGAATGGGCGGATATGCACCGCTGCGGTACAGGCATTGAATATAAACACGGCGATAAAATCTATGAAGGAGAATTCAAGGATTCCCTCTACAACGGCAAAGGCATACAGCTTTTCAACGGCAATATCATCTACAAAGGCTCTTTTGCCAACGGTATGCGTGACGGCTACGGCGTGGAACTCTGGAATGAACAAACGTATTATCAGGGTATGTGGAAGGGCGATGTCTACAACGGCAGCGGTATTCTCTTTGAAAACGGCTCTCCCCGTTATGTCGGCATTTTCAAGGACGGCAAAATGCATGGCAGGATCAATGAAATTGCCGGCAACAAAATCATCCGCAAATCCATTTACGAAAGCGGCATACTTGTCTACACCTGCGACTATGACGAAAACGGCTCTGTCGCATATTACGGCAGTATCGCTGACGGCTTGCCCAACGGCATGGGCTGTACCTTTTCGTCCTCTCATGAAAAGAATTTTGAAGGCATTTTCCGCAGCGGCTCACCAAGCAAGCCTATGAAAATCATCTTCCGTGAATTAGAGGATATCCCCCCATGCCCTCAGCTCAAAAATACTCCCTATGAAACTTTCCGGAAATCTCCCGAATTCGCCATCGAAAAAAATATCTCCGTTGCCAATGCCAAAGGAATTTTTACAGGCTCCATGAAAAATAAACTTCCCGACGGTGAAGGTACGATCCTCTATTCCGACCACCGTTATACAGGCTCTTTTGCAAACGGTGTCCCCAGCGGTCACGGCATTATTTACATGAGTGACGGCTCTACCAAAAAGGGCTCTTTCTCCTTAAAGCCTTTTGCAGAATCTTCAAAACTTGAATTCAATGACATTACATACTATTTCAAAGAGGTGTCCGAATGAAAACGCTCTATATCTCCGACCTTGACGGCACTCTGCTTGACAAAAATGCAAAACTCTCTCCCCGTTCCGCTCAAATCATTTCCGAACTCATTCAAAAAGGATTGTTATTTTCCGTTGCGACGGCACGAAGTCAATCCTGCATCAGCATATTACATCCCTGACTACCATGCAATGCAGAATTACCCACAAATGGCCTTATAT
>CAMHPW010000200.1 GCA_946187095.1 uncultured Clostridia bacterium
TCCACCATTCAATTAAAGGTTTGAAATCTTTTTCAATTTTTTTTTCTTTTTTTTTGATTAATTCATCGTCATATTTGATTCTGAGCAGACTGAAAGGAAATTCACTTTCAAGACGGTTTTCAGCACAGAGATACGGATTCAGGATAATACTGTCATCAATCAAGGCAAGAGCCTTTCTGACGGCAGAGAAAAAATCCTTTGTATTGTCTTCGTTGAGGATATATTTATATCTTTCATTCTGATTCAGCGAGAATTTGGTATTGATCAGAAAGAGCATGGCAGATTTTACGAAAGTCGACTGATATTTTTCAAGCATGGGGACAATGAAATCATTGACCGTATTGGTATAGAAAGCTCTGCTGTACTGATGGGGAAATTTGATAAAGCTGTGTTCATCGGGCAGCAGGGAGGTATAAGAGCAGTTTTCGGTGAATAGAAATGAATAAGTCCGGATCAGTGCCTGAATGATGAATTTATCTTCCGTATGAAAACGCAGCCTGGCATCAAAGGAAAGGTGATCTGTGATATTTCTGCTGAAGAAATAGCAGCCGAGCATCAGTATGAACCGGTCGGGAGTATCTTTGAGAGATATCATTCCTGCAGGCATATTGTTGATATATGGAGTGCCGTTTGAAAAGGGCTTGATGGCAGCAATATCGATATCGATATCATTGCCCGTGAGGATTTCCTTGAGAACGGACAGGGCTTTCGGGGAATATCTGCTGTAATTGTCAATAAAGGAAATATATTTTCCGGTACACAGGGGATAAGCATCATTATAGCTGGAAGAAGACTTTTTGCCGGATGTATCAACGAAAAAGATGTTTTCAGGGAATCTTTCATTGTATTCCGAACATTTCAGGATGCTTTCGTCCGAGCAGACGGAATCGATCAGTATGAGCTGAATGTTTTCGAGAAAAAATTTTTCATCGGATATGATCGAATAAATTGTATTATCGATAGGGGTATTGTCTTTGATGAGAAGATTGATGCTGAAAAAATATTGTTTAGGCATAGAATGCCCTCCTGAAATTTATAGTGTACAGATAGTATAGTACAAAACGGCAGAAAAGTCAATTTTTTACAGTGGAAATCATGGGACAAATGAGAAAAACGAAATAAATTTGTCAACAATGTCAGGAAAAAATTATATGTTTTACGAAAAGAATATTTTGTCGGAAAGATTCTTGACTTATTGCATTGAATGATTTATAATTGTGTCATCAACAGCAAAGGTGCTGTAGGTTGATGGGACCTGCAGTACCTTTTTGACATATTTTTGAGGAGGAGTCAGTATCATGCCGAATGTACCTGAAATTTTCGGATGCAGAGTATTCAATGATGCAACAATGAAGGAACGTCTGCCGAAAGGCACTTATAAAGCACTGAAAAAGACGATCGAAGACGGCAAGGAATTGGATGTTTCCGTTGCCAATGTCGTAGCCCATGCCATGAAGGAATGGGCGATAGAAAACGGTGCAACGCATTTCACCCACTGGTTCCAACCTATGACGGGTATTACAGCCGAAAAGCATGACAGTTTTATATCACCTACCCCTGACGGCAAGGTGATCATGGAATTTTCGGGCAAAGAACTGATCAAGGGTGAACCTGATGCATCGAGCTTTCCGTCGGGCGGTATCAGGGCAACTTTTGAGGCAAGAGGCTATACCGCATGGGATCCGTCATCCTATGCGTTTATCAAAGACGGTTCATTGTGTATCCCTACGGCATTCTGCTCTTATACAGGTGAGATTCTTGATAAAAAAACACCGCTTCTGCGTTCCATGGAAGTGCTGAATACACAGGCTATGAGGATTTTGAAGGTGTTCGGGGATACCACGACAAAGAGAGTTGACACGACAGTAGGTCCCGAACAGGAGTATTTTCTGGTAGACAAAAAAGTGTTTGACAAGAGAAAAGACCTGATCTACTGCGGCAGGACACTGTTCGGAGCAAGACCGCCCAAGGGACAGGAATTGGATGACCATTATTTCGGAACGATCAAGACAAGAGTTTCGGCATATATGAAAGAGCTTGATGAAGAACTCTGGAAATACGGCATACTTGCAAAGACAAAGCATAATGAAGTAGCTCCTGCACAGCATGAACTTGCCCCTATTTTTGATACGTCGAATATTGCCACTGACCATAATCAGCTTACAATGGCAGTGATGAAAAGAGTTGCGGAAAGACACGGTCTCGTATGTCTTTTGCATGAAAAGCCCTTTGCAGGCGTGAATGGTTCAGGCAAGCACAATAACTGGTCGATGTCAACGAATACAGGAAAGAATCTTCTTGATCCGTCAAAGAATCCGAGAGAGAATACACAGTTTCTGGTATTTCTGGCAGCAGTGATCCGAGCCGTTGACGAACATCAGGACTTGCTGAGATTGTCTGCGGCAAGTGCAGGAAACGATCACAGATTGGGAGCAAATGAAGCACCGCCCGCCATTCTTTCCATGTATCTCGGAGATGAGCTGGAAGCCGTTCTGAATTCGATAGAAACAGGCGAAGTTTATGAAAAAAAAGATGCGGCGATCATGAAAACGAATGCGAATGTGTTGCCGAATTTCGTTAAAGACACGTCTGACAGAAACAGGACATCACCGTTTGCCTTCACGGGAAATAAATTTGAATTCAGAATGCTGGGTTCGGCGGATAATATTGCCTGTGCGAATACGATTATCAATACGATCGTGGCGGATGTTTTGCAGGATTTTGCCGATACGCTCGAAAAGGCGGAAGATGTGAAATCAGCCGCTGAAGAGATCGTAAAAAAGACGATCAAAGAGCATAAGAGAATTATCTTTAATGGCGATAACTACTCGAAAGAGTGGGTGAAGGAAGCCGAAAGGCGTGGCTTGCTGAATCTGCGTTCCCTGCCTGATGTCATGCCGATGTATATATCCGAAAAGAATGTGAAGCTGTTCGGAAAGCATGGTATTTATACGGAAGTGGAACTGCGTTCAAGATGTGAGATCCTCATGGAGAATTACTGCAAGATCATTAACATAGAGGCACTCACGGCACTGGATATGGCAAAAAAAGATATCACACCTGCAGTAGCGGCATATGTCAGGGAACTGGCGGAAACGGCAAATCTGATAAAGTCAGTTGACTCCGATATCATCACGACTCCCGAAACGGATTTAATGAAAAAACTGGCAAATCTGTTGTCATGCTTTATCAGAAAAATTGATGTGCTGGATAAAGCGGTACTCGGTGCGAAGGGCATTGACGGTGATATCGTGAAAACGGCAATGTATTATAAAGATAATGTTCTCACTGCCATGCAGGAACTGAGGGCTGTTGCAGATGAAATGGAAGCCAATATGTCTGCCAAACTCTGGCCGTATCCGTCATACGGTGCCCTGCTTTTCAGTGTTTGATAATGGGAGGAACGGAAAAATAAATTCTGTTTTTCGATAAATCTATTGCAAAAAATCGAATTTTGGTGTATAATGAATCAGATTGATTATAGAGGAGGATATTTTTATGGCTGTCACATTGAATGATAAGCATTTACAGGAATTTATTTCAAACGAGGAATATCAGGCGATCGCTCCGCAGATTGCTGCATCACATGAGATTCTTCATAATAAAACAGGTCTCGGAAACACTTTTTTGGGTTGGCTCGATCTGCCTGTCGATTA
>CAMHPW010000201.1 GCA_946187095.1 uncultured Clostridia bacterium
CTCTGTATATATCCCACAGTGTCATCGCCATGCACATTCTCGCTTTCAAAATCGCTTATTTTATATATGACCGTAAATGTCGATATGCCCTTGCTGATAAAAGACTTCGTGGCATTTTTGATATCATCGTCTGTTTTGCAGAATACACAGTTCTCTGTATTTTCGATATCTTCTTCAATGACTTCTTCCACAAGGAATGACGGCTGCGGATCATTGCACGGATATCTTACTTCGCCGGGATCTGAAACATGGTTAGTATCAATAATACTGTCGGGAACAAGGAAATAAGTATATCTCGCATTGTCGAAACCGAGATCACCCTCTGCAACGGGATCGTCCCATGTGACATCTATATTATACCATTTTCCGTCGACCTTGATCTGATTCCATGCATGACTCTCTGTATGACCGGAAGAATTGGTACCCACACCGGCTACGATAATCGTTTCAAATCCGGCATATTCCGCCATCTGCATAAACGCATTGGCATAGCCGTCACAAACAGCTTTTCTGTTTTTAAACAAACCCTCTGCGGTATGGGATTCATCGGATATATCTCCGCTTGCATAGCCCTGTGTATCATACTCCACATTGTTGACAAGCCAATCATGTATTGCCTTAACTTTTTCTACCGATGTCATATCGTCTTTTATAATCGAATCGGTTATCTTTTCGGCAGCGGTCTTTGCGATCACTTCCAATGCCATGTATTTCTTGGTGATCGTTCCCGTGGAATCCTTGACTTTGATACACACATTGTATGTTCCTGCTTTTGCAGGCTTGAACGAATACGATTTTGCCGAACTGAAATCCTTGAGTGTCTGCCATTTGTCCGAACCCGGTGACTGAACATTGTAATTGTAGGTGTAAGTGCCGTTTCCGCCGCTTGCCGCCGCCTTAAAGACAACTGTACTGCCCTCTTTGACACTGTCCGCACTCATAGAAGAGTTATTTTTCAATTCTTTCACTGCAAGGTCAAAATACAGCTTTGAGATCGTGCCGTAGGAATCCTTTGCTTTGATACATATCTCATAACTGCCTTCTTCAGCCGGCGTAAACTTCAGTGAAGTCGTTGTACTGAAGCCTTTCAGCGTTTTCCATGAACCCTTGCCATTGAGCCTGTAAAGATACGAATATTTATATCCGCCGCTACCGCCTGTCGCAGCACCCTGTAATGTCACTGTCTGACCAAGCGTGATGCTCTTGGAACTTGCCTTTGCCTTGCAGGTCAGTTCAGGATTTACTTTGACAGTAAAATACTTTTTCTCTACCGTACCTGCACTGTCCTTTACTTTGATGCATATATCATATGTTCCCGTTGCACTGAAACTCTTTGTAAAAGACGAAGTCGTGCTGAAATTTTTCATCATATTCCACTTTGTTGCAGCCTGTTTCTTGTAATAGTATGCGTAAGTATAGTTTCCGCTGCCGCCCTTTGCCGCCGCTTTCATTGTGATATTCTTATTCACGCCTACCGTACTGTAATTCACTGTGGAATTATTCTGGAGAGCTGTTACTCCCGATACAGCCGCCGCAGAAGCACCGTCCACAGCCGCTGCACTGACCGCCGGCACACCGCCCGCTATTACCGTCAAAGCCAACGCTGCCGCCAGAACTTTATAAATATATTTCCTTTTTGCCATGTAAATACACTCCTTTACATAAAATATATCCTGATTGTACAATAAAATGCATTAAAAATCAATATAAAATCAACCTGTCAATAAACTTTGTTACATTTGCATATCTCAATCAAACTTTTTTCACTGATATGACAGAATATATTTTGTCATATTCACCGCATCACAGGAATATATTTTCCGTAGATAAAAAACTTGGGAGTGGATCAAATGGAATATCAGCTTAATCAGGAAAATTGCTTTGTATGTGAGAACGTATTCGAGGGAACTTCCGAACAGCCTGTCGATCTGGACTTCAGTCTGCCCGATTACTGTCCCGATATTGAAAAGATACTCAAATGCAGGATTTACCCCTGCGTCATGTCAAAGAATATATCTTCCGACAGACTGGATATAGACGGTATTGCCGTCATAAGACTCTATTATCTCGATACCAGAAAACAGGCAATCCGTCTTTGTGAACATACAAGCCCCTTTTCATGCAGCTTCAATATCAAATCAAATACACAGGACCTTACCGCCGTTGCCAAAGTCAAGACCGAATATCTCAACTGCCGTGCTCTCACTCCCAGACGGCTTGACATTCACGGTGCTTTTTCTGTAGGTGTTTCCGTCTATGCCAAATCACAGCAGGAATACTGCACTTCTGTCAATGCCCC
Organism: uncultured Clostridia bacterium; assembly: GCA_946187095.1. GTDB lineage: Bacteria > Bacillota > Clostridia > Oscillospirales > Acutalibacteraceae > UBA1213. The sequence goes on from CAMHPW010000201.1 coordinate 2,300, forward strand.
CGATATCCAGCAGAAAAAGCATTCCGAACTCATAAGCTGCCTTTCGGGTATCGGTCAGCAGCAGTTTTCCATCAGTGAAGTCCTCGATATCGGTCAGGGAAAGGCTTCCCCCGAAAGTATCCTCCGTTCCGACTTTTCCGTGAATATCGAAAGTGCCAAAGCCCTTTCCGATAAACTCATGCTCAAAGGCGAAGCCGTTCTTCATCTGCTTTATGTCACGGATATCGAAACAGGTTCTCAGGATACCATGTCCTTCAATATCCCTTATACTCAGGTGATTGACGTTCAGGGGATGTCCGACATTTCCCTCAATGACATCAAACTGGAAGTCATGAATTATGACGTATCTCTCAAATCGGAGTATGACGAAAGCAGTACACTTGTCACTCTCGATTCCAAAATATGTGCAACGGTCTTTGCCTACAATGAGAGAAGTATCGATGTCATAGATGATGCTTATTCCACGGAATATGAATTGGAACTTGCAGAAAAAAACTGCCGTTTTTCGCATATATCCGCCATGCCCGAAAATGATGTCTCCGTGAAACAGGATGTCAGAACAGGTGACAACGGCATTACCAAAATCATTGATACATGGTGTGACAGTATTAATTCCATCTGCACCAATGACGGCAATTCCCTTTCCGCAAAGGGCAAAGTCAATTGCTGTATCCTTGCCCTCGATAAAGACAATGTGCCGTTCTATGCCGAAAGACCTCTTGAATTCACTTTCAAGCCCGATATTCCCGATACAGCCGATATTACCGCCAGCATGGATATCGTCTGCAAGTCACTTAATTTCCGCATTACAGGCGATAATTCCGTTGAACTCAAAGCCGATCTGAAAATCACAGGCTTTTTCACCGAAAACAAAACCAGCCGCTGTATTGTTTCTGCCAATACCGATGAAGACAAAAAAAGAGTGAAAGATAAAAATGCCGCTCTCACTCTCTACTATGCCGACAAGGGCGAAACACTCTGGGATATCGCAAGAAATTACTGCACATCCGTTGAGGCTGTCATGCTCGAAAACGACCTTGCAGATGATATCATACAGGCTCACAGCATGATACTCATTCCAATGTAATTACAGGAGGAGAATTTTTATGGAAGAAAGAAATATTTATCAAATGATATAAATAATTATGATAACATAGAAATTGACCATCAAAAACACAAAAGTTCAATCACAAAAAATAATATATATAACGATAAGACTTCGAACAATAAAAAAATCCACACTAAGAATGAAAGTAAATATACAAAGAATAATAATACTAAAAAGAATAAAAGTGGCCAAATAAATTCAACAACGATAACCAAAACAAATTTTAATAAAAATAATAATCAAGAAA
>CAMHPW010000202.1 GCA_946187095.1 uncultured Clostridia bacterium
GAAACCGTTGAGCCAGTCCATGACAAGACAAAAACAATGATGAACGGGCAGGACACTCAAAAATACCAGTCCGGGCGGTTCGTCATAGAGAACGGCTTCGATATTGCAGTAAAGATTGCTTTGTGTAAGCATAACGCCCTTGCTTTTGCCTGTCGTGCCTGATGTATAGACAATCATGGCGATATCTTCTTCGGCAGGCTGAGCGGGTTCTTCCTGTCCCTGACCTGCGGCAATCAAATCTGTAACTGTTTCCGTACCCTCTGCGGCATTTCCCGAAAGCATCCAGATTTTTCTTACTTTGGGGCAGGTTTCTCTGATTTTTGCGGCAAGTCCTGCAAATGCTTCCCCCAGAAATACACCCTCGGAATCGGAACGGTAAACAAGGTCTGTCAAATCTTCGGCAGGCAAGCCAGAATCCATCGGAACGGCGGCATTATTGCTTGTCACGACAGCCATATAAGCCCCTATCCATTCAGCAGAGCTTAAGCCTATCAATGCAATATGTTTATGGGAAAATTCTTCAGCGGCAAGTCCTTTTTTAATGCCTGTCACGGTAGCACCAAGCTCACCGTAAGTGCATTCCTGCACGTTTTTCTTGACAAGCCAGCGGACAGCAGGCAAAGCGGCATAATCCGTTTCACATCTTTTCCACATCGTGTATATCGTTTTTGTCATTCTGCATACTCCGTTACTGAAAACTTATAAAAAGTTATAAAAACAACTTTTATGTTCCATTCCTTGTTCACCGTGTCCATTTTCGATAATAAATCTACTCATGTTTGATATGACACTCCAAAGGCGTAAATTCCCCACTAACGTATGGGTACATATACACAAATCAGAGAGGTTGATTTTGTGCATTTTAATATTACTTTTGAGGAACTGTGTCCTGTGCTACCACACTTGTACCGAACGGACTGGTTACCGCCCTGACAGCGAATGGCTACGCTGTACCCGGAGGGGTGTTCCTACCCTTATCATAGAGGAATGATTACCCCTAATCCATTCTCCTTTCGTAATATTTACTCTGCCATCATCGCTTGGCTGTCGCATAGGCTTCGTATCTTCTCTGATTTTAACATAAAAGTTTGCTTTTGTCAATTTCTCAATAACGGCTTTCACCTCTCTTTCTTTTTGAAAATTATAAAAGTCAACATATTCTTATAGCTTTTTATAAAGTTGTTTTAACTGTTAAAAGCCCCCTTATTTCAGAATAGCTTTATGGAATACCTTTTTGCCTTTCTTGATGACAACATAGCCTTTTGCAAAATTATCTTTTGCAATATCGGCTTTGAAGTCTGTGATTTTTTCATCATCTACGGCAACGCCGCCCTGCTGAATAAGTCTGCGGGCTTCACCCTTTGAGGGAACAAGACCTGTCACGGAAAGCAGGTCGATAATATTGATTTTGCCGTCCGTGAGATTGCTTTCATTGAGTTCCGTTGACGGCATATTTTCCGTATCGGATTTTGAAGAAAATAACGCTCTTGCACCGTCAAGGGCTTTCTGAGCTTCTTCTTCACCGTGTACGAGTTTTGTCAGTTCAAAGGCAAGAATCTCTTTCGCTTTGTTGAGTTCGCTGCCTTCGAGTTTTGCCAATTCATTGATTTCGCTCATGGGAACGAATGTCAGCATTTTCAGGCATTTGATAACGTCACTGTCGGAAACATTTCTCCAGTACTGGAAGAAATCAAACGGACTTGTCTTTTCGGCATCAAGCCATACGGCACCCTTTTCAGTCTTGCCCATTTTCTTTCCCTCTGAATTGAGGAGAAGATTAATTGTCATAGCATAAGCATCTTTACCGAGTTTTCTTCTGATAAGTTCCGTACCGCCGAGCATATTGCTCCACTGGTCATCTCCGCCGAACTGTAAATTACAGCCGTATTTCTTGTAGAGTGAGAAGAAGTCGTAACTCTGCATAATCATGTAGTTGAATTCAAGAAAACTCAGACCTCTTTCCATTCTCTGCTTGTAACATTCAGCGGTAAGCATTCTGTTGACGCTGAAACAAGCACCGACTTCTCTGAGCAGTTCAATGTAATTGAGATTCAACAGCCAGTCGGCATTGTTGACCATGATAGCCTTATCTTCGCCGAAATCAATGAAACGGCTCATTTGCTTTTTAAAGCATTCACAATTGTGTTCGATATCCTCTTTGGTAAGCATTTTACGCATATCGGTTTTGCCCGAGGGATCGCCGATCATGCCCGTACCGCCGCCGATAAGTGCAATAGGCTTATTGCCTGCCATTTGCAGACGTTTCATAAGACAAAGTGCCATAAAATGACCAACGTGCAGACTGTCGGCTGTCGGATCGAATCCGATATAAAATACAGCCTTGCCGGAGTTGATAAGCTCCTTAATTTCATTTTCGTCCGTCATCTGGGCGATAAGTCCTCTTTCCTGTAATTCTTCAAATACTCCCATTTTGATTCTGTCCTTTCTTTCAATAAATTTCGGGAACAAAAAACGTCCCCTGTTAAGCAAAAACAGAGGACGATAGAATACTACCGTGATACCACCTCAATTTATCGGAATCTCACGACACCGACCTCAACAGGTTCCAACAAACCCTTGCACTGTAACGTGTGCGGACGGTCAAGCCTTTGCCGGTGAGAACAGCGTTCAGCCTGACAGCTCCAAGATGTATTTCTGACGGGGCAAACGAATATTTTCAGCGGACATATTCTCTCTGTGGAATGCTTGCCGGCATACTTCTTCTTTTCACAGCTATTAGAGATTAGTATAACTTTTATTTTGGAATTTGTCAATCATTTTTTGCAAGAAATTCATGCAGGAAATCTTTAAAGACAGGTTCCCAATGGGATTCATGGTGCATACCGTCCTCTTTGATGACGACTTTCATGAATTCTTCGGGATAGATTTCTTGAATGGCTTCACAAGCCTTTTCAAAAGCGGGATAGAGTTGGGCTTCCATGTCGTTTCCGTGACCGACATACATATAAAGGTAAGTTTTATTTTCAGTGAGTTTGGACTGCACCCAATTTTTGATATCTTCCGTTGTGTACATCATGACATTGGGAGAAAATACGCCTGCCATGGAGAATACATCGGGATTGTTCACCCCTGTGAAAAAGGACATTAAACCGCCCATGGAGCTGCCGCAGAAAGCAGTATTATTCCTGCCTTTTTTCACGGGGAAATGCTTTTCGATATGGGGCTTGAGGGTGTTTATGATAAAATCGTCAAAAATTTCGCCTTCGGGCTTGAGAAAAAGCGATATCATAATTCGTGCCATGAAACTCGGATACTGAAATTTGCCGATGGATTTGGGAGTCAATTCCCTGCCACGCTGTTGGGGATTGTCGTTATATATGCCGACGATAATAGCGGATTTGCCTGTTTTCTTGAATTCTTCCCTGATTGCCTCACGGGTATGCCAGCAGCCGTATTTGCAGTTTTCTTCTTCAAATAAATTCTGACCGTCCGTCATGTAGATAACGGGGAGTTTCTGATTTTCCTCATGTTCGGGGATATAGACACGGACAAGTCTTTTGGTATTTTTATAAGGTGCATGGAGGTCAACGATTTTTTCCTGTATCATAACAAACATCTCCTGAAATCTCTTTTTTTAAAATTATAAAGGAATTTCAGGAGAATTTCAACCAAAAAATGCAATTAAAATGTA
>CAMHPW010000203.1 GCA_946187095.1 uncultured Clostridia bacterium
CTTCTGGATTGGATATTTTCAAGTGTTTTTTCGATTTCGTTATACTGGGATTGTGAAACGGCGATTTTATCTTCCTGTTCACGCACCTGCTGGGCGGATTTTTCAAGAGTTCTGAGCCATAAGGCGATTTCAAGACCACGTTTTTCCTCTGCATAAGTGAGATAGGCTTTTGCCTTTTCGGATTGAATACGAAGGGGTTCGACACGTCCTTCCAGTTCCGACATGATATCACGCAGACGGACAAGATTTTCTTCGGTTTTGTCAAGACGTTTTTCGGCATCGGCTTTTTTGTATCGGAAACGGGAAATACCTGCCGCTTCTTCAAAAATCTCACGCCTGTCCTCACTTTTGGAGGAAACGATGGAATCAATTTTGCCCTGACCGATCATGGAATAGCCGTCACGTCCGAGACCTGTATCCATGAAAAGTTCATGAATATCCTGCAAACGTACAGCGGTATTGTTGATAAGATATTCACTGTTGCCTGAACGGTAGAATCTTCTTGTAACGGCAACTTCATCACCGTCAAACTGTAAAGTTCTGTCTGTATTGTCAATGGATAAAGTCACTTGTGCATAGCCTGTTTTTTTACGCTGTTGGGTACCGTTGAAAATGACATCTTCCATTTTGGAACATCTGAGGGCTTTGGCGGATTGTTCGCCAAGAACCCAGCGGATCGCATCACTGATATTGCTTTTGCCGCTGCCGTTCGGACCGACAACAGCGGTAATACCGTTTGTAAAATCAAGTTTGGTTTTGTCGGGGAATGTTTTAAATCCCTGCACTTCGAGTCCTTTAAGTTTCACACACTCACCCTTTTAACAATTCATAATTCATAATGCATAATGCATAATTATTGGAAAGACACGGTTATATTTTATTTCCGACGGTAATTTCGTATTTTGAAAGACTGTTATCCTGACGGATAACGGGGGTAATCCCCATTTCTGTAAGCTTTTGAAGATTGCATTTTTTCTGCCCGATGAATCGTGAAACGGATTTCGGATTGACATAAAATTCGACAGTATCGCCTGAAATGCCGTGATTTTGAAGAAGCGAAAGTGTATTCTGAAAGATGATTTGACTTTCACAGAGTTCACGGAAAGCAGGGTGATAAGCCCCTGCCATCATATTTTGTTTAAGGCTGTCACTGTCGTGTAAGCCAAGGCGGATCACGCTGATATGTTTTTCTTCAAAAAATTGCAGAAGTTTCGCACACAGCGGAATGGCTGTTGCAAGCGTCTGAGGGATATACAAGCCGCTTTTATATAAGTCATAGAGTTCCGTACCACGCATGACGACAGTAGGATAAATTCTCACGGTATCGGGCTGTAAATCGGCTATTTGACGGGCGGTGCAAATATCCTTTTCGTCATTGCTTTGATATAAGCCCGTCATCATCTGCAAGCCGAGTGAAAAGCCATATTCCTTGATAAGCAGAGAGGAATTGACACTGTCAAGGGCAGTATGACCTCTTTTATTGGCTTTGAGAACGTCATCACACATACTTTGTGTACCGAGTTCGATGGAAGTGACACCGTGAGATTGGAGAATATCGAGAATTTCACGGTCAATGCAGTCAGGTCTTGTGGAAAGGCGTATGCCATGGAATTCACCGCTTTTGACAAAGGGATAAGCGGCTTGCAGAAGTGAAAGCATATAGTCACGGGGGATAGCAGTAAAGCTGCCGCCGAAAAAGGCGATTTCGGTATTTTTGGTATCGGAATGCTGACGGGCAATATTGACGGCATTTATCACATCTTGCGGTGTAGGCTGATAAGATTGCCCTGTAATTTCACGCTGATTGCAGAAAGTGCAGGCATTCGGACAGCCGTTATGGGGTACGAATATGGATATGTTAGAGTGTTTCAATAGCCCATCAACTCCAGTGCTTCTCTTGCGGCTTGTTGTTCGGCTTCTTTTTTGCTTCTGCCGCCGCCCTTGCCGATGACGTTGCTGTTGAGATGGACTTCCACGAAAAAGTGTTTGTCATGGTCGGGACCTTGTTCACCCGTGAGGACATAGGAAAGATGTTCTTCAGGATTTTTCTGAATGATTTCCTGCAAAGTCGTTTTGTAATCTTTAAAGGCTTTGGGCTTGGGATTTTTGATTTCAGGCTCAACGAAAGAGAGGACAAATTTTCTTGCCTGTTCCATGCCGCCGTCAAGGTAGATGGAGGCAATAATGGCTTCAAAAGCATCTGCCAATATAGAGGGGCGTTCATTACCTTTGAGATTATGTTCGCCACGGCTGAGTTTCAGATATTTTCCGACATCAAGGGCTTTGGAAAAGCGGCAAAGGCTTTTTTCGCATACAAGGGAGGCTCTCAGTTTGGAGAGTTCGCCTTCGGGGAGATTCGGGCAGTTTTTGTAGATATAATCGGAAACGACCATGCTCAGAACGGCATCACCCAGAAATTCAAGTCTTTCATTGCTTTTGGTGCCGTGTTTGACTTCATTGGCATAAGAGGAGTGAGTAAGGGCATTTTCGAGATAGCATATATTTTTATAAGTATATCCTATCTTTTTTTCAAGTTCTTTCATTGTTCGGATTCACCTTTTTTCTTCATTGCTGTAATATTCTGTTCGATTTTGCCGATAACGTCGGTTTGTGTGAAGTCGATCACAGATTTCATGGCAGTCACGACAGCATCGGCTTTGGCACTTCCGTGAGTTTTGAGGACAGGTTTGGCAATTCCCATAACGGGAGCGGCACCGTACTGATTATAGTCAAAATACTGTTTGAGTTCATAAAGCTCTTTTTTAATGAGAAGTGCGGCGAGCTTGGTTTTGGCATTTTTATAGAAAACGCCTTTGATTTTGGAGAAAAGTTCCTTTGCAACGCCCTCATACATTTTGACGATAACATTTCCCGTAAAGCCGTCGGCAACGATAACATCTGTTTCACCTGCAGGGATATCCCTTGCTTCCATATTGCCGATGAAATTGACGTTTGTTTCTTTGAGAAGTCTGAAAGCCTCATGCTGCAATTCGCCGCCCTTGTGGTCTTCCGTACCCACATTGGCAAGGGCAACACGGGGATTTTTGACTTTGAGGACATTTTCCATATAGATAGAGCCCATAATGCCGAACTGCTGAAGCATTTCGGGACGGACTTCGACATTGGCACCGCTGTCAATGAGAAGTACAGGACCTTTGGAAGTCGGCATGACAGGGGAGAATGCAGGACGTTTCACGCCCTTGATACGTTTGACGATAAAAGTAGCACCCATGATCAGAGCACCGCTGTTTCCTGCTGTAAGGAATGCATCGCCCTTGCCGTCGGCAAGGAGTTTCAAGCCGACAGCCATAGAAGAATCTTTTTTGGATTTCATGATTTCGCCCGAATCTTCTTCCATAGAGATTACGTCGGGGGCGTGATGGATTTCTATATTTTTCAAATCTATATTATTTTCTTTTGCGGTCTTTTCGATAATCTCCTTGTTTCCGACAAGGATAATTTCGAGATTGTCATATTTATCAAGGCAGAGAGAACAGCCTTTGAGAATTTCGAGAGGTGCATTATCTCCGCCGAAAGCGTCAACTAAAACTTTCATAAAAAATCTCCTTTTTATTTAATTGATAATTGCTCATTGATAATTGCTAATTGTTCCAATGCTCTTTGGGAATGGGCG
>CAMHPW010000204.1 GCA_946187095.1 uncultured Clostridia bacterium
TTCAATGATATTACAATATTTGCTATTGTATATTCTTTAAAATAATTTTAAAATATTTTTATTTTTCCCCTAAAATCCATCAAGCGTATCTCTCATTTTTATATGATTATCCCATTACAATGGTCTGTCTCATGCTGTATGATCTGTGCAATAAATCCTTTGTATTTGCTTTTGTGCTTTTTCAGCGTCATATCTTCATATTCCACTTCGATCTCATTCCATCTTTTTGTCATTCTCACTCCGTCAAGTGACAAACAGCCTTCCTCTGTTTCATAACTTTCCCTTGAATGTGAGATGATAACAGGATTTATCATGATAACAGGCACTATCCCCATCTGTACAGCTATGATCGTCTTATTCACTCCTATCATATTTGCCGCCAATCCTACACATCTTTCACGATTTGCATTCAGCGTATCCAATAAATCTCTTGCCGTCTGCAAATCTTCTTTTTCTGCCTTTTCGGACTTCTTCATTAAAATAAACGTATCTTTGATAATTTCCCTGACCATCTGTATATTTTCCTCCCGAATTTCACATAATCCCCTTGAGGTGATTTTCATGACTTTCATTCCATGCGATGAAAACTGTATTTATCAGAAAGACGGCTGCTGTACTCTTGAAACGCCCTCTGCCGTCACCAATTCCGCCGACAATTCCTGTGCCTACAGAATCAGCCCCCCAATGCCTCAACAGCCTCTCTGATTGTCCTGACACCCACTATCTCGATCTGACTGTCGTGCGGCAAGGTCAATCCCTTCATGTTATGATACGGCAATATACATCTCCTGAATCCAAGCCTTGCCGCCTCCGATACCCTCATATCCGCACGGCTGACCGAACGTATTTCACCCGTCAAGCCCACTTCACCGAATGCCAATACATCTTCGGGTACGACAATATCCTTTAAACTGCTCACCAATGCCATTGATACAGCTAAATCCACTGCAGGCTCGTCCAATCGCAATCCGCCTATGACATTGATATAGGCATCCATGCTCGAAAAGAAATAGCCGCATCTTTTTTCCAGCACCGCCAACAGCATGGACATTCTGTTATAGTCAAAGCCTGTACACATTCGCCTTGCATTTCCGTAACCCGAATTCGTGACAAGCCCCTGTATTTCCGCCAATATCGGTCTTGAACCCTCTATCGTACACGCCACGCACGTTCCCGATACATTCTTCGGTCTGCCCGACAACAGCATCAAAGACGGATTTTCTATTTCACTCAATCCGCTGTCACCCATCTGAAACACACCTATCTCATTCGTCGAACCATATCTGTTTTTAACAGCCCTCAATATCCTGTAGGACATTTGTTTGTCGCCTTCAAAATACAATACAGCGTCAACGATATGCTCCAATACTTTCGGTCCTGCGATCGCACCGTCTTTATTAACGTGTCCCACGATAATGCACGGTATATCCAGCGACTTCGATACCCTCATGAGTATATTCGTACATTCCCTTACCTGTGTGACACTTCCCGGACTGGAACTCAACTCTTTATAGTTCATTGTCTGTATCGAGTCTATCATCACTAAATCGGGCTTTTCAGTCTGTATCTGATCGGCAATGATCTCTACGTCCGTTTCCGTCATGACAAGCAGATTTTCACAATTCACGCCCAGTCTTGACGCTCTCAATTTGATCTGTCTTTTCGATTCCTCACCCGATATATATAGTATTTTCAAAACTTGTCCCAAGTGACTGCATACCTGCAGTAATATCGTCGATTTGCCGATACCGGGATCGCCGCCCAATAACACAAGTGAACCTTTCACAATGCCGCCGCCAAGAACTCTGTCAAGTTCCTTTGAACCTGTGAAATATCTTTCTTCATCTTCTGTGGAAATTTCCGTTATCTTCACGGGCATAGCCGACGGTGCTGCACGTTTCTGAACGGACGGCAAACCTGTTCTTGAAGTTTCCCTCACTTCTTCCGTGAAGGTATTCCACTCTCCGCAGCCGGGACATTTGCCGTACCATTTGACGCTTTCATGCCCGCATTCCGAACATACATATACACTTTTTATTTTCGCCATTCTACATACTTCCTTTATTCATATATCCGAGAATTCCGCTGTATATCGCAAAAGCCATCTTCTGCTGATAGTCACTGTCTGCCAGCTTTTTCGCCTCTTCCTCATTCGACAAAAAGCCGCATTCCACTATCACTGCAGGTACTTGTGCCTTATCCAATATATAGATATTACTGTCTGCCTGCTTGAGTTCCCTTTTATTGTCGGGCTGTAACATTCCTGTCACGGACTTTCTCAATTCCTCCGCCAATACCGCACTTTTAGGATCATTCTTGGAATAGAACATCTGCGTACCGAAATATTGGCTCTGCTCGAATTTATTCTGATGGATACTCACCAGAATATTATTTTTACTGCTGTTGATCATTTCAGCCCTGTTTTTCAAATCGGACACTTTCTTTTCTCTTGTCGTATCCGCTGTGCTGTCATAGACCGAAACGTCACTGTCCCTTGTCATAACGACTTTATAGCCACTAATTGTCAGCATATCTCGCAGTTTCAGGGCGATACTCAAGTTAATGTCTTTTTCAAGCAGTCCGTTGGCAGATGCTCCGCCGTCTTCACCACCATGCCCTGCATCTATCACGATCACTGGCGGTGAGGCATTTTCCGACATCACAGCCGTACTTTCATCATAGCCGAATGCACCGTAAAGCAAGCCCCCGAATAAAAAAATACATATCAGCGACACCGAACATATTGTATAGACTTTCAGCTTTTCCACATTACCACCTCACCCTATCTATATGACAAGGCTTCCCTGATAATAACTCAAAAGCGGTCTTTCAATGACCGCTTTTTATCATACCACATATTATGTACAAATACTTACCCTTTCTTTGTACTGTCACTTTTTTTTCTGACTGTTTTCCTAACCGGTTTATCAGCTGTTTTTTTAACTGCTTTACTAACAGCCTTTTTAGGCTCTTCACTAACCGTTTCTTCAGCTTTTTCCTCAATTTTTGCTTCATACTCATACTTCACCACCGGAGGCTTGCCATCAGGAAATTCCAGTTCCTGTTCATCCATCGGCAAGGAATTCCTTTTATAAAAATCTTTCTTGATTGCCGTGAGTTTATCCAGATTTTTACGAAGTCTGCTATATACCGTGTCAAGCCTGTCATCAAGCGTAAGTGTACCTGTCTTGATATCCTCACGCAAAAATATGATATCTTCACTGAAAAGTTCCATTTCTTTTTCAATATTCGATATCAGAGTGACGGTATCATAGGCTCTTTCCTGTGCTTCATCCACAATGCTGTGTGCCCTGACCTGTGCATCTGTTGGTTGCTTTATATCTGGAATTAGTATGATTATATATACTCTTATGGATTCAATAGGAATAAGCTATATATGTATATATTTAGCAACTTTAGGCGTTGCTTCTGCTTTTAATGTTTTATTTATTTTTACACCTGAATTATATCCAACTCCAATAAGAGGTACAGTTTGTGGATATGCTTATTTATTATCTAGATTTGGAGCAATGGTTGTTAGTCCTATAACAAGTTATTTTGGTCCATTTACAACAAATGTTTTGTTTTCATGTTTTTCCATTGCTTCTGGTATTATTATATCAAAAATG
>CAMHPW010000205.1 GCA_946187095.1 uncultured Clostridia bacterium
CTGTGTTCTGAGGATTTCCCAAGGATTGTCTTCTGCTTTCTTGTAGCCCAGAGAAATTTTTCCCTTTTCGGCATCAAGAGCCTTTATGTAAACTTCGATCTCATCGCCTACATTTACAACTTCTGACGGATGCTTGATCCTGTTCCATGAAAGTTCTGAAATATGAACCATACCGTCAATGCCGCCGATATCAACGAATGCACCGTAAGATGTCAGTGACTTTACAACGCCGTTGTATTTCTTGCCGACTTCTGCATTTGCCCAGAATTCGTCAGCTTTCTTTCTGCGTTCCTCATTGAGTACGGCACGGACGGAACCGACTGCACGCTTTCTCTGGGGAGTTGTTTCAATGATCTGGAAAGAAACTTCCTTCTTGAGAAGCTCTTCAAGGTCTGCATCTCTTTTGGCTGTTGCAAGTGATCTCGGAATGAACACTCTCACGCCGTTTGCAACAACGATCACACCGCCCTTGACAACATCTGTAACGATGCCTGTCATAACGGTCTTTTCTTCCTGAGCCTTTACGATCTCATTCCAGCCCTTCTGAGAATCGATGATCCTCTTGGAGAGAAGCATTGTGCCTGCCTGATCGTCTGTCTTCATGATCTTGAGTTCAAGCTCATCGCCTACTTTTACAAGGTCTTCCAGCTTTACATTGGGATCGCTTGTAAAGTCTTCCAGCTTCACGATACCGGTCTGTTTTCTGCCGACAACTTCAACTATTACCTCAGCGGGTGTCACGCTTGAAACGATACCCTTTACCTTTCCGTCTGTATTATCAGTCCTGTTTGACTCAGACTGTTCAAAAAGCTCTTTGAAGTTTTCTTCGCCTTCCTCAACCTTTTTCATTTCTTCTTTAATTTCTTCTGTCATGGTTTGTAGTACCTCCTTAATAATGCTTGCCGGAGTTGACGCACCGGCTGTGATGCCTGCACGACAGGCTTTTTTCAAAGCTGACCTCGGCAATTCGTCAGCCGTTTCAATAAGATACGTTTCCTTACACCTGCTCTTACATATGTTATAGAGTTTGTTTGTGTTGGAACTGTGTTTTCCGCCTATCACAAGCATAAGGTCTGACTGAGATGCCAATATTTCCGCTTCCGACTGCCTTACAGACGTTGCATTACATATTGTATCATAAATTTTTACATTTGTACAGAGTTTTTTCAATTTTTCCAAAGATTTTTTCCATTCCGACATATCAAAAGTGGTCTGGGCAACGACACACACACTTTTTTCACGCAAAAACGAATTTTCTTCCAATACTCTTTCCAAATCATCACTGTCCGAAAATGTATAGCATTCCGAACTGCAATGACCTATTATGCCTTGTACTTCGGGGTGATTTTTATTGCCTGCAATTAGTATTATATCACAAACTTTTGAATGTTGCAACACTATATTATGAATTTTTTTGACAAAAGGACAAGTTGCATCACGATAGTCCAGATTCATGGACTTTATTTTTTCTTCGGTACTTTCGGGGATGCCGTGTGCCCTGATGACAAGCACCGAATCCTTGCCGATTTCTTCGGGAGTTTCCGCAATCGTCACTCCTCTTTCTTCAAATTCCCGCACTTTCTGCGGATTATGAATGATCGGTCCCAACGTACACACTTTTTTCCCTTCATCAAGAAGCTCTTCCACTATATTAATGGCACGATTCACGCCAAAGCATAAACCTGCCGATTTTGCAACGGTTATTTTCATTTCAAATCATTTTCCCTCATTTTTTTGATTTCGTCCATGATCATCCTGCCGGCATTCCTGAATTCTTCGGGGCTGCCTTTATTGAGTCCCAATTCCTGCGGTGTCATGGGCTTGCCTATCGAAACTGTCACTCTTTTGAAAATCTTGTATTTCTTGTCCTTGGGCGTGATACAGACAGGTATCACAGGCACATTCATCTGCTGTGCCACCATTGCCGCACCTGATTTCGGTCTTAAAAATTCGCCTGTCTTTGAACGGGTGCCTTCTATGAAAATGCCAAGCAATCTGCCCTTTTTAACGACTTCTTCCGCCTCATTGATCGCCTTGCCGTCACCTGCACCACGCTGTACGGGAAATGCACCGAGCCATCTGATGATCTGACCGCCGATGGGATTTTTGAATAACTCCGCCTTTGCCATGTAATAGATCTGCCTTCTCAAAGATACGCCCAACATGATCGGATCATGATTCGACAAATGATTGGAACAGATGATATACGCTCCCTTTTTCGGAACATTCTCTTTGCCGTTCACCTTAAAGAAAAACATCAGTTTGTATATCGGAATCAATATGCACCAGCCTATGAAATACAACGGATTCATTATATATCTGCCCTCTCCTTTATGATCTCGCTTATCTTTTTCACGGATTCTTCCAGCGTCATATTTGACGTATCAACGATCACTGCATTTTCGGCAGGCTTCAGGGGAGCGATCTCCCTGTTCGTATCGTTATAGTCACGCTTCACGATATCCGTCAGCACTGTCGTATAATCCGCTTCCTCGCCTTTCTCCGCAAGCTGCAGAACACGCCTTTTTGCCCTGATCTCAGGTGATGCCGTCAGAAATATCTTCACCTGTGCATTCGGCAATACGACCGTTCCGATATCCCTGCCGTCCATGATGACATTATCCCGTTTGGCAAAATTCCTCTGCAGGTCAAGCAGGATTTTTCTCACTTCGGGTATTGCCGAAACAGTCGATGCCGCCATTGACACATTTTCTGTGCGTATTTCTTCCGATACGTCAATGTCATTCAGCAGAATATGCTGTTCGCCGTTCAGAAAAACAATGCTGATATCAATTTCCTGCAGCAGCTTCTCAACGGCATTCTTATCGCCCTCGTCTATGCCCTTTTTGATACAGGCAAGCCCTACAGCCCTGTATATTGCTCCTGTATCGACATACACAAATCCCAGTTCAGCCGCCGCTTTTTTCGCCATTGTACTTTTGCCTGCCCCTGCAGGTCCGTCTATTGCTACCGCTATCATACATTCTCCCCCTAAAATCTTCGTGTTATACACATTATAGCATATATTTCCAAAATTACAATAACAAAATCCCCGATTTCTTCAAAAAAATCGGGGATGATTTCAATAATTCTCCAAATCAAATATCGCTCCGAAATCCAGCTTTACAAGCGGCATTGACAAAAGTGACAGTCCCTCTCCGTTACTGTCATCAACGATATCATGCAGAATATATTTTTCGCCCATGTCATCAAGAACATATCTTTCGATCGTCCTTTTCCGCCAGTCCATGATCCAGTATTCTTCTACACCTATCATCTCATAAAGATTCTTTTTCTCATTCCTGTCAATATCTTCCGTGCTGTCACTGAGAACTTCCGCTATGAATCTCGGTACGCCTGTATATGCCAGTTTCTTTCTCCGCCTGTCATCACACAAAACAGATACATCCGGAAATCTGTTTTCTTCTTTTTCATCCTCATCCCAGTGGTATTTCTGTTCCCTCATGACCTTGCATTTCGTGCCTTTCAGGTACGGATATATCTCTGCAACAAGATGATCCATCACTCCGCCGTGTTCGGGATAACCGAAAGACATATCCTGTATTGCCAAATTATTGTTCATTCAAAATCCCTCCCTGCCTATATTATAG
>CAMHPW010000206.1 GCA_946187095.1 uncultured Clostridia bacterium
TGACGGTCTGATTCACGTTTCACAGATTTCCGAAGAAAGAGTTGAAAATCCGCAGGATGTTCTTTCCGTTGGTCAGAAGGTGACTGTAAAGATCACAGCAATTGACTTTGATAAGAAGAGAATTTCTCTTTCCATGAGAGCTGTCAACGAACCTGCTGAAGATGCAGAATAATTAAAAAAACAAATTATCTTTCAAGGCATCTCACAAAAAGAGGTGCCTTGAAGTGTTTGTGAAAACGGAGATGTTTTTATGTACGAAGAAATCACTTCACAGGCAAAACAGGCTGTTCTTGAAATACTCGAAAAGGCAAATTTAAAAGAGGGCAGTATCTTTGTAGTGGGCTGTTCATCAAGCACCGTTGCGGGAAAGTCTTTCGGCACAGCGTCAAGCATGGAAATCGCACAGGCGATTTTTGACGGCATTTATCCCGAACTGGAAAAGAGAAATATCTATATCGCCGCACAGTGCTGCGAACATCTCAACAGGGCGATTGTTATTGAAAAAACCGCTGCATTGTCACAGAACAGGGAATTCGTGAATGTCGTTCCGCAGCCGAAAGCAGGCGGTTCGTTTGCAACGATCACATACAGGACGTTGAAAGAGCCTGCTGCAGTCGAGCATATCAAAGCGGATGCAGGAATCGATATCGGCGGTGTTCTGATCGGGATGCACCTGAAAGACGTAGCCGTACCGCTGACACTTTCGGTGAAAAGCATAGGCGAAGCACACGTTACATCAGCCCGTACAAGACTGAAATTCATAGGCGGTGAAAGAGCCGTATACAATGACGATTTAAAGTGAGGTAATTATGGGATATAAAGAAGAATTTATTGAGATATATAAAACGAATATAAAGCGTGAAGGTTCGGCGGAACTGCTGGAATGGCTGCAAAAAACGGATTTTTTCACAGCACCTGCAAGTACAAAATTTCATGGGGCGTGTGAGCAGGGGCTTGTCATGCACAGTATCAGTGTATTTCATACACTTGTGGACAAGCATTTCGATCCCGAAACGGATAACATGGAGAGCTTTGCAATCTGTGCATTACTGCATGACTTATGCAAGGCGGAGTTTTACAAAGTATCGACAAGGAATGTCAAGAATGAGGAAACAGGCAAATGGGAGAAAGTGCCGTATTATGCGGTGGAGGATAAATTCCCGTTCGGACACGGCGAAAAATCCGTATTTCTGATAGAGAGATTTATCAGACTGAAGCCTGCCGAAGCGATGGCGATCAGATGGCACATGGGCGGCTTTGATGAAGCAGCAAGAGGCGGCAGTTTTGCGATCAGTGTTGCGTATGAGAAATATCCGTTGGCGATCAAACTTCACCTTGCCGATCTGGAATCGACCTATTTAAAAGAAAAGCATACTTCTGTCATGAGATGAATGGCAAACAATCAAAAATCTGTCGTTTTTTCAGTGAAAGACGGCGGATTTTTTCAATTTCTGTACGGAAAAATTGTTCAGCATATTGAATTGAAAGAAAAAAAGTGATATGATTATAAATTATAGAAAGAAGGACGGTGCAGAGGAATGAAAAAGTGGATCATTTCGGGTGCAGATAAAGAAATGGTGAATATGCTGATACAGAAGTATCATTTGCCGACACTGACAGCGGTTCTGCTTACAATAAGGGGGATCACCGAAGGGGAAGAGATAGAGAAGTTTTTTTCACAGGAATTTGAATTGAGTGATCCGTTTCTGATCAAGGACATGGATAAAGCTGTCACAAGAATCAAAAAGGCAGTTACAACAGGCGAAAAGATATGTGTATACGGAGATTATGACTGTGACGGCGTGACAGCAACGTCCTTATTGTATTTGTATCTGGAATCGGTCTTTGCCAATGTGATGTATTATATCCCCGACAGGAATGCGGAAGGTTACGGAATGAATCTGCAGGCTGTCGAAAAGCTCAGACAGGATGGCATACAGTTGATCGTGACGGTGGATAACGGCATATCGGCGATAAAAGAGATAGACCGTGCCAATGAATTGGGGATAGACGTTGTTGTCACAGATCACCATAAGCCGCAGGATATCCTGCCGAAAGCCGCTGCAATCGTGAATCCTCACAGAACAGATGATGATTCGCCGTATGAAGACTTTTGCGGAGCAGGATTGGCTCTGAAACTGGCAATGGCGATGGACGGTGAACAGTTTTCCGTAATGGAAAATTACGGAGAGATCGCCGCTATCGGAACGGTAGCCGACCTTGTGCCGCTGACGGGCGAAAACAGAACGATTGTGAAAGCAGGCTTACAGAATATATCGAATACAGAAAGAGCAGGATTGGCAAGTCTGATAGAAGTTTCGGGAATAGATACGGTCAATGCAGGCAATATCGGATTCAGGATAGCTCCCCGAATCAATGCAGCAGGCAGACTTGGGACAACTTCCGATGCTCTGGATATTTTCATCACAGAGGATACGGAAGTTGCACAGCAAAAAGCGAAAATCCTGAATGACCTCAATGCAAAAAGACAGGCGATAGGAAAAAAATACATATTGAGGGAACTGTCGGCACATTGTCAGTAAACCAAAATGTTTATGTCAACATTTTAGGATTTGACCACAACAGCATTTTAGAGGGGAACGGTATCACTTTTGGATTTTTTAAAGATACAGGCAGATTGAAAGATTGCGGTCTGGTCGACAGCACTTACAGATCGAACACCACAGACGGAACAAAAGCATTTAATATGAACCATTGGGGAAATGTCAATTACGGCGGTTGGGCAGGGTGCGATTTGAGATATGACATATTGGGAAGTACGGACGTTGCACCGAGCGGATACGGATCAATTCCCGATTCCTCAAGAATTGGCTATGACGCTACATCAACGTGTGCGACAAATCCTGTTGCAAATACTTTGATGTCATGTTTCCCTGCCGATTTAAGAGCAGCGATGAAGCCTATGACAAAATATACTTGCAATTTAAGCAGTGAATCCAATACAGCCGCAATGGTTACTGCCACAACAGATTATTTGCCGTTGTTGTCTGAATTTGAAGTATTCGGAAGCAGAAAAAATTCCAATTTTTATGAACAGGACAAGCAGGAACAGTATGCTTATTTTGCTGCCGGAAACAGTGCAGCCAGAAACAACAGTGCAGCCAAATATAAATATCCATATCCACCATACGATCCAGACGCAACTTGTCAATGGTGGCAGCGTTCTCCGTCATACTCCCCGGGTACTACTTTCTGCAATGCTTACCCTTATGGCAGTCCTGTTTCTGACAATAAGTATGCCGTTTCAGAAACTGAATATGCTTTTAAATCGTTGGGACTTGCCCCGATATTCTTAATTTAGGAGTGATTTTTATGATAAATATTCTCAAAATGAATTTCCCTGACGATACGGCAATTGATATTGGCAGTATTGCTTTTGACAGGTACGGTGAAAATCTGCATTTGTTGTCGACAGACATCAGCAAGCTCAATTCTGTACTGACGAGGGCGGTTTGTATCGGAACATACAATGCAGGCACGTTTTATTTTCAGTCGGGAGATGTGGCTATCGTTGACGATACACAAAGGGCATTTGTCTACAATGCCGACAGTGATTCATGGACGGAGT
>CAMHPW010000207.1 GCA_946187095.1 uncultured Clostridia bacterium
GGGCAGCTTTTGCCTGTTCTTCGGCAAGGATTTCTTCTTCCGTTTTGGATTTTTCTTTTTCTTCTTCGGCAAGTCTTTCGGCTTCGGCTTCTGCATCTATCTGTTCCCATATCTCGGCGGTTGCAGGCTTGAATTCTTCTTCAATGGGTGCGGTTTCTTCCGTTTCCTCAACTTCTGCAATTTCTTCTATAAGTTCATCAGCACCAAACAATGCCCTTGCGAATTCATCGGGATCAAACGGCTGTAAATCGTCGATTTGTTCACCGACACCGATATATTTAACAGGCACATTCAATTCTTCTTTAATGGCAAGGATAACGCCGCCTTTAGCGGTACCGTCAAGTTTAGTGAGAACGATACCCGTAATACCTGCGGCATTTTTGAATTCTTTGGTCTGGTTGACGGCATTCTGACCTGTGGTAGCATCAAGAACGAGTAACACTTCCTTGTCGGAATCGGGCAATTCACGATTGATAATTCTGTTGATTTTTTCAAGTTCCGCCATGAGATTTTTCTTGTTGTGAAGTCTGCCTGCTGTATCGACGATAATAATGTCACTTCCTTTGGCTTTGGCAGATGAAATGGAATCGAATACGACAGCGGCAGGATCGGCACCTTCGCCTTGTTTAACGATATCGGCACCGGAACGGTCAGCCCATATCTGAAGCTGGTCAATGGCGGCGGCACGGAATGTATCAGCGGCGGCAAGAGTGACTTTTTTACCCTGACGGATAAAATTAGCCGCCATTTTGCCGATAGTAGTCGTTTTACCGACACCGTTGACACCGATCACGAGTATTACAGACGGTTTTGTATCAATTTTCAGTTCCTGACCGCCTTTGAGCATTTCGCTGATAACATCGGCAAGCAGTCCGTTGATTTTGGCAGGCTCTGTAATACCTTCCTGTTTAACACGTTTTCTGAGTTCGTCACAAATTCTTTCGGCGGTATAAACGCCGACATCAGCCATTACAAGAAGTTCTTCGAGTTCTTCAAAAAGCTCGTCATCGATTTTGGTGAAAGATTTGAGCATAGTGTCAATTCTTCCGAAAATTGCATCACGGGTTTTTTTCAGACCTTCTTTGATTTTATTAAAAAAACTCATATATACATTTCTCCTTAAGGAATTTTTTATTCAATCAGAAATAAATGTGAGATTTAGGTTAATCGCTCCACTCTCCACTCTGAACTCTCCACTCTTATTTAATGCCTAATTTCTGTTCGACTTCACTTGCACGGAGTTCAAGTAGTTTGGAAATGCCCCTGTCCTGCATGGTAACGCCGTAGAGAACATCGGCTTCTTCCATAGTGCCACGTCGGTGAGTGATACAGATGAATTGTGTATTGTCATTCATTCGCCTTAAATATGCCGCAAATCTGTAGACGTTGACATCATCAAGGGCGGCTTCAATTTCGTCCATGACACAGAACGGTGCAGGGCTTACTTTCATAATGGCGAAATAGAGGGCGATTGCAACAAGAGCCTTTTCACCGCCGGAAAGGAGTTCAATGTGAGAAACGATTTTGCCGGGGGGTTCAACGGAAATGTCAATGCCTGATGTAAGGACATTTTCGGTGTCCGAAAGTGACAGTGACGCTTTGCCGCCGCCGAACAGCTCTACAAAAGTTTGAGAAAAGTTCAGATTGATGAGATTGAATCGTTCAACGAAAATCTCACGCATTTGTTTGGTAAGGTCGTTAATGAGTTTAAGGAGTTCGGATTTGGATTTTTCGATATCATTGATTTGAACTTTGAGGAATTCATATCGTTCCTTGACTTCCTTGTATTCCTCGATAGCGGATACATTGACGTTCCCGAGAGAACGGATTTTTTGTTTAAGTTCGTTAAGACGGCGTTGAGCCTTTCCGACTTCCTCAATTTTGACGGCGATATTTTCGGCTTCACGTTTGGTGAGTTCATATTCTTCCCAGAGTTTGGCGGTGATTTCGTCATACTGTTTCTGGAGATTGGCACGACGTTCCTGAAGTCGAGCGAGTTCGCCGCTGATATTTTCACGTTCCGAAAGTTTATCTCTTTCGGTTTTACGGAGTTCGGCAAGCGTATTGTCAAGTTTGGTTTTGGATTGGCTGATATCTTCGATATCCTGTTTCAGCAAAGCGGATTTTTCCGCAAGTTCATTCATATCGGTTTCAAGGGATTGAATCTGCTGTTTGATAGTTTCGTTTTTGGCAAGAGTGGATTGGATTTCATTCTGATAATTTTTAATTTTTTCTTTGGCATTTTCCGCACGGAGTTTGGCATTTTGGATATCGGCATTGGCGGAAGAAATATCTTTTTCGAGAGTGATGACGGCAAGCCTGATATCCTGCAATTTTTCATTGACTTTTTCTTTTTTGACGGAAAAGTCATTTTTGACATTAATAAGGATATTGGCATCGTCCTGTTTTGACTGGATATTTTTGGAATATTTTTCATATTCCGCACGGGCGGTATTCATGTTTTGCGTGAGTTCATCAAGCCTTGCAACAGAGTTTGTACGCTCGGTGAGGATTTCGGCAAGAGCTTTTTCGGTGTTGGCAAGTTCGGTTTTACGGCTGTTGATCTCAGCGGAAATCTTGATTTTATCCTCATTGAGTTTGGCAAGTTCGGTTTTAAGCTGATTGAGTTGAGCCGACATTTCGGAAAAAATCTTTAATTTGGAAGTATAGAGTTGTCTGGTATGTTCGGCACGTTCTGAAATGCTTTTTGCATTTTGACGGATAGTTTCAATTTCGCTTGCACGACCGAGCAAGCCTGTATTTTTGGCAAGAGAACCGCCCGTGAGAGAACCGCCTGCATTGACGACCTGACCGTCAAGCGTGACGATTTTAAAGCGGTAGGAATATTTTCTTGCGATATCGGCGGCACAGTCGATATCTTTGGCGATAACGATTTTGCCGAGAAGATTTTCAAGGATATTTTTGTAAGTATCATTACAGGAACAGAGATTTGAGGCGATACCGATAAAGCCCCTGCAATTTTCAAGTCCTGATTCATCAAGATAACGGGGCTGTATAATATTGATGGGGAGGAAAGTCGCACGACCGCCGTTGATTTTTTTCAGATAGGCAATAGCGGCTTTGGCGGCATTTTCATCGGATACAACGATATTCTGCATAGCTGCACCGAGAGCAATCTCAATAGCGGTGCTGTATTCGGAAGGTGTTTTGATGACTCTGGAAACGGCACCGTGTATGCCTGAAATATTGCCTTTTTGGGATTCACGCAGGATGATTTTAACGCTTTGGAGAAAGCCTTCCAAATTTCTTTCGAGTTCTTCGAGCATTTTAGCTTTTCTGAAAAGCTGTTCACTGTCGAGGGAAAGGCTGTCTGCATCTGATTTAAGATTGTCGCAGTCGGCTTTTTGAGCATTCATGGCATTTTCGTTTGCAGTGATTTTTTCCGAAAGGGCATTGATATTCTGTGTACATTCATCAAGCATTTTCTCATAGTCGGAAATGATATTTTTAAGGGTGACTTTTTGAGAAGAACGGGCTTTGACGGTGTTTTCGACAGATTCCATTCTTGCAGTGATCTCGTCAATGGAAGAGGAAGAAGTCATATAAGTGATTTTGGCATTGGCGG
>CAMHPW010000208.1 GCA_946187095.1 uncultured Clostridia bacterium
AGACGTGTGCTCTTCCGATCTTTAACAAATTCTTCCGGCAGTGTCGTTTACGGCAAAGAGGCGATGGAACATTTGAAAGAAATAGGTATAGTGGTATATATCAAACTGCCGTATGAAGAAATCAATCACCGTCTGGGAAATCTGGAACAGAGGGGAGTGGCTATCCGCAAAAATCAGACTTTGAAAGATTTGTATGATGAAAGAGTGCCGCTGTATGAGAAATATGCGGATATCACGGTGGAAGAAAAAAATCTGACGATATCACAGACGGCATTGTATATAAGGGACAGATTGAGGGAATATGAATGATAACAAGTAAAGATAATGAAATGATAAAGCACGTTTCAAAACTGCTTTCGAGTTCGTCTTACAGGAAGGAATGTCAATGCTTTGTGGCAGAGGGTGCAAGGCTTTGCATGGACGGCGTTTTGTCGGGGGCAGTTGTCAGTGCTTTTTTATATACAAAAAACGGCATGGAAAAATATTCACAGGAATTTGAAAAAATTCTTTCCGCTTCACAAAGGAATTTCGAGATAAGCGAACCGCTTTTCAAAAAAATTTCGGATACGAATTCACCGCAGGGATTGTTATGTGTATTCAGTCTTGACAAAAAAACTTTATCCGATAAAATAGAAAAGGGAAAATATTATGCGGCATTGGAGAATATACAGGATCCGTCTAACATGGGTACGATTCTGAGAACAGCCGAAGCACTTGATATCAGCGGAGTGATTCTTTCAAAAGATTGCTGTGATATTTATTCGCCTAAAGTGACAAGGGGAAGTATGGGAGCGATTTTCAGGCTGAATATTATCATTGCGGAGAATTTCACGGAATATATATCTGAAATTTCAAAATCGGGTATCATGACATACGCCTCTACGCCAAGAAATGCCGAGGATATCGAAAATACAGATTTTTCAAAAGGCGGCATTATGCTGATCGGCAACGAGGGCAACGGCTTGAAAGAGGAAACCATAAAAGCGTGTTCCAAGAGAGTTAAGATTAATATGAAAGGGAGAGCGGAATCGCTCAATGCAGCGGCAGCGGCGGCAATACTTTTATACAGATTTCAGCAGTAAGAATCATTGCTAATTGTTCATTGATACGGGGGTGATATTTTGACAGACAGGGCAGTATTATGGATATGGCTTCAGGACTGCATCAGTTTTTCAAATAACAATGTGAAGGCGATTTTCGATTTTTTTGAAAAGCCTGAAGATATTATTACAGCAGATGAAAAATTTCTGAGAGATACAGGCTTGTTCACGGTTCATGCAGTAGATAAGATCATCAGGCAGGATCTGAGATATGCCAAAAAAGTATATGAAGACTGCATGAATATGAATTATCATCTGGTAACGCTGTTTGACGCAAAATATCCCGAAAGGCTGAGGGAATTGCGGGATTGTCCGATTTTGCTGTACGTTGAGGGGGAAATGCCCGAAAGCCGTACAGGATTGTATACAGCGATCGTCGGTTCAAGACAGGCAACGGAAGAAAGCAGGAAATATGCCTTTGACATAGCGGCAGGGCTGGCACTGAATGATATAGTTGTTGTCAGCGGCGGTGCAGTAGGAGTGGATACTGCCGCCCATAAGGGCTGTATGTCATGCGGCGGCAAAACGATATGGGTGACAGGCTGCGGTCTTAACAGCAGTTATCTTTTGAGAGATCCTGAGATGCGAAAAGAAGTTGTTCAAAATGGTGCACTGATCTCCGAATATCCGCCGTATCTTTCTTCACAGAAACATACGTTTATTCAGAGAAACAGGATCATAGCAGGCATATCGGACTGTACGCTTGTCGTTCAGGCAGGCATGAAAAGCGGTTCGCTGAAAACCTATCAGGAAGCCAAGGAAAATAACAGAAAAGTTTTTTATATCAAAGGCGATGTCTATGACGAGAAATTTGACGGTTCCAATCTGCTTGGTGCAGACGGTGCACAGGCGGTCACAAATCATCTGGATATTCTTGAATGGTATGAAAAAAACGGTTATATCATACCTGAACGGCACGAAGAAAAACAGCCTGTCACAGAAATGACCGAAGAAAAAGCCGTTGAGAAAGATTTTCAAACAGATGATGATAAAATTTTGTCGGAACAGTTGACAGACAATGCCGTTATGGTGTATCATACAATTTCAGATGCCCCGATAACGTATGATGATATATCGAATCAGACGGGACTTTCCGCACAGGCAGTCAAATCAGCCCTGACGGAACTTGAGATCATGGGATATATCAAAAGCGTTGCCGGCAGGGGCTATATCAGAAAATAATTTTTGGGAGGAAATCATGTCGAAACTTGTGATAGTGGAGTCGCCTGCAAAGGCAAAGACGATCAAAAAATATCTCGGTCCGGGATATGAAGTGGTCGCTTCAATGGGACATATAAGAGACCTGAATCCGAACAGGCTGAGTGTCGATATAAAAAAGAAATTTACACCGAAATATGAAATTATCAAGGGCAAGGAAAAACTTGCCGATGACCTGATCAAATTGGCAGAAAAAAGCGATTATGTCTATCTTGCAACCGATCCCGATCGTGAGGGGGAGGCGATATCATGGCATTTGGCTTATATTCTGGGACTTGATCTGAATGATACCAACAGGGTGACTTTCAATGAAATTACCAAAACAGGTGTCAGCACAGGTATGAGCAATCCGAGAAAAATCGATATCGATCTTGTGAACGCACAGCAGGCAAGAAGAATTTTAGACAGGCTGGTAGGATATAAATTAAGCCCGTTTTTGTCAAAGAAGATAAGAAAAGGACTTTCGGCAGGGCGTGTACAGTCCGTTGCTGTGAGGATCGTCGTTGACCGTGAAGAAAAAATAAAGGCTTTCCAGCCCGAAGAATACTGGAGTATCGATGCAAAATTCATTCCAAAGGGCAGCAGAAAGATTTTTTCGGCAGCGTTTCACGGAAATGCCGAAGGCAAGATAAAAATTTCTTCCAAAGAACAGGCTGAAAAGATACTTGGAGAAATGCAGGATTCACAGCCGTTTGTCGAAAAAGTGAAACACGGTACAAGGAAACGTCAGCCTGCACCGCCTTTCATTACGTCTACTTTACAGCAGGAGGCTTCAAGGAAACTCGGCTTTCAGTCAAAGAGAACAATGAAAATTGCACAGGAACTCTATGAAGGCATTGACATTCAGGGCATGGGTGCAGTCGGTCTGATCACCTATATGAGAACGGATTCACTCAGGCTTTCCGAAGATGCCCTTGATGCAGCGGAGGAGTATATCAAAAACACATGGGGTACGAAATATCTGCCGTCAAGCGGTCACAGGCATTTCAAATCCCGTTCCAATGCACAGGACGGTCATGAAGCAATACGTCCCACGACGGTAGACCTTACTCCCGACAGTATTAAAAACAGTCTTTCCAACGACCAGTATAAATTATATAAACTGATATGGGAAAGATTTATCGCCTGTCAGATGGCGGAATGTGTGCATAAGACCACTCAGGCGGATATCAACGTGAACGGCTATATTTTCAAGGCATCGGGCTATGTAGTGGATTTTGACGGCTATACGATCCTTTATGTTGACAGTACAGACAGCGGTGACGAGG
>CAMHPW010000209.1 GCA_946187095.1 uncultured Clostridia bacterium
AAGCGGCGGCAACCGTACATGGAAACAAACGACATTCGCCAATAGGCAAGCGGCAACATCAAGTAATCCTGGTACACATGATCAGGATCAGGAACTTGGCTTTTCTGACGGGCATACATGGATGGCGGCAGAATTCAGCGGCAGCGGAAAAAAGACTGTAAGATACGCTGTATGGGAACGCTTTGTTGATGACCATTTCGCAAATAGAAATACAGTTGTATGGAAGATACAGCCGCCTGATGGTTACACTTATGTACGTTTTATGATGATGTATGATGATACTTGCGTAAGAAAAACGGTAGCTATCAATTACAAATTAGGCCGGATATACCACAAAACAAACTGGGGCGGCTATTGGACAAGCAAAGATGGTCAGAACTGCTATTATGATGTACCGGTAGAATATGAATATTCGGCAGGTACAGATAATTACTGGGCACCTGAAGATATTGAACCGTATGATATGCGTGATTCCGGCAGTACAATGAGTCAGGCAAAAAAATATGAGCCGACTGACAAAAAAATCATCTTTTATTATAACAGTCAACAAGTATGGCATAATATCCATATTCAGTTCTTTAAACCATAACTTTCAACAAATCAAGTAATATATCCCAAAAATCCAGTAAATAAGCTAATATTTCGCTTATTGATTACTTGCTTGATAAGTAATCAGCTTTTGCAAAAATTAGCTTTACCACTAACAAAATCGCCTGTTATTACTTAAAACAATAAAAGTTATGGTTTAAAAGCAATTCCGAAAATGATACTGTCAACGGACAGGCATTCCCCGGCTATATGATGGAGCCATATGCTTATGCAGAAAACAACTATCGACTCAGAGCTGATAATAAAGAACAGTATCTTACTTATGAGCTAACGATACCAAAGGGTGCTACTCATTTCCGCATTAATAACGGTGTATCAGGCGGAGCATATTCTTATATGACTGCTATCACAGAAATCAGCAATGACAGCAATACAAAGAACGGCGGCAATTATTTTGTTCTTAATACAACGGCAACAGACAGAACAAGCTGTCTTGATAATTCTGCTCCTAAACAAAATGTTGAACTTCATAAAAGTATAAATACAATAACAAATTTATCCCATGAGAATACAAACAAGACCTACACCACATCGAAAGTAACAAGCGATTGTGATTATGTTTACTTTAAAGCGCCTTCCACCTGGAACAATGTCTATGCTTACTTCTATGGCGGCGGAAATCTCCGTGATGACAACTGGCAGAGAGCTTGCTATTCTTCATGGCCGGGCGTTGCACCTGCCGGAACAGAATATAATTCAGTTCATTCCAATACATACAGTATTCACACAACCGGAGATGAATATAACGGTACCAACACAGATGGCACACTCAGCCCCGAATCATATTATGAAGTCGGCGATGAAAAGATTTATAAGTTCCGTCTGCCGATGGGCGACAGAAAGAATTACAGCAAGGTCGTATTCAACGATGGTCTGAAAAGTCAGGGCGGCGGTCACGAAACAGGCGTTATCGACTATGAAGCCGGCTACATTTACAGCAAAAACGGCAGTGCAACAAAGCACTATGAAAAAAAGCCTACCAAGACTTACACAGTACGTACAAACTCAAAATATACAAGCGACGACAAGACCGAGTATATCTACATCAAGAATACAGCAGGCTGGCAGGACTTGCACATCACTTTCTATGATGCCAATGACGGACAGATATTACAGAAAGGTCACGGTTATGTGATGGACTATGCGGGCAAGCAGGACGGAACAGACTACTACCGCATACCTATCCCCGAAGATGCTGTTAAATTCTCCGTCAACAACGGTATCGGAAAGTCAAACAGCTATGCAACGGGATTGTATGATATTACCCGTCTTGGTTCAAACGGCAAGTCGACATCGGAAGAAAAGGCAAGCGACAGATTTGTTTATAATTTGGAAGGTACAACGAGTGCCACACTTACAAGAATCGGTCTTAACGAAGGTACGCCTACAGAAGTTGAAAGCGAAACCGTCATTGCACAAGTCGAAGATACTTCCAATTATACACCAAACACTCCGAACAGCGGTGTTCGTCAGACGGTCAGCGGAACAGATGATACCCTCAATATCCGTGACAGCTATTCTACAAAGTGGGATTTGCCTATCGGTGCGGCAACGGTGACGTTCTATAATACAGCAGGTGCAGTTGTGGGCAGTGGTACGATGATGAAAACCAATGCCGACAATGACGGCTATGTGTGGTACACCAAGAAAATACCGATAAATGCAGCATCTTTCTCAGTAAGCTATGTCAAGAATAATACCGTTACGAATACCCCGAAATACCCGATCTATTCCAAAACGGCAGATACAACAACCGGCGACCAAAGCACAAGCGGCGATATGTTCTATGAAACGGCAGGCACAAACAAGCTGTCTATGATATATGCCGAACCTGCTCTTAATGAAGCCGATGATGAAACATACGAGAAGCGTGGAGATTACCTGTATCTCGTATGCGACAGCGACAGCAAATCTACTCCGAGTATCACATTCTACGCTAACGGTGATAATGTTCTCAGAGCAAATGTTACAGGCAAGTATGTCAACGAGGACGAGAACGGCAAACACTGGTATTGTGTATCTATTCCGAAAGGTGCGGAGTCTTTTGCCATCATCAACGGTACAGGCAAATATCCCATTTTCGAGCTGAAAAGTAAGTATTCACGCTATGAAAAGGACTACACGCTGGGCGATATGCAGTACAGCTACAATGGCTCAACCGCCGCACTGCTTTATCCGATATTCACAAAGGATGACGAGTACACCCTTTCAGTCAGCGATGACAAAACCATCAGTTCAAAAAACGGCTTGCTTACAGTCGATCCATCGACCATTGAGCCATACGCCAACGCAGATTCAGGTGTCAATCCTGCAACGAGTGTCAGCTACTCAGGTCAGCCTGTTCTGTACAACACCGATTCCAATGATATTACTTACACTTGGACGGAAACTGTTGAGGATGAAAACTATCAATATATAAGATTGGTAGATAGGAAAGGATGGGAGGGTGAAAGTGGTGCAGGTTCAGATGGAGGCAAAATTCAAGCGTACTTTTTTGACTCAGCATCTTCTCCACAGGCTCCTAATGTTGTTGTTCCTCATGTTGTGGAATCTGTTTATGAACAAAATAGTAATGGTGACAATATTTATAAGTTCGTGATTCCTACAGGTGATTTCGCAAAAGTTATTTTTACTAATAAAATTATAAATGATAACCCTAATCAGGATTGGGGAGGCGGACATCAAACTGAAAATATCACAATAAGTGATAAAGGATATGGTCACGGCTACCTTTATGCTAATAGTAATGCAAGTCCCGGATATTCCATTGTAGAACCTGCTGGAGATCCTGCCAACAGTACATTGACATTTATCAACAATATCGGTTGGGGTGATGATAAGTTATATGCAACGAGATTAAAGAGTCCTTTAATTGTCGGGGTATCAGATGATGGCTTATATATAGCATCAGATGTACCGGCTATCCTTGATTATACAAAGAAGTATTTCT
>CAMHPW010000210.1 GCA_946187095.1 uncultured Clostridia bacterium
GCAGTGACTTGTATTCCGATATCACGGATCGCTTACAGACTTACTCGTCAGGTGACAATAAAGACAAGTATTATTACGAATTTCATGATTTGCCGAGACTTGCTCCCAATGGTACAAGTTATGAGTACCGTGTGATCGAGCATGAGGACAGTGTGGGCGAATATGTAAGGATATATTATCCGCAGACGGATTATATCTGGAGTGAAAAGATTTATGATGTACCTCGTGGTGACGGTACTGCAATGGCAACAGTTGAGAAACCTTTTCGTTTCAAGATTCAGAAGTCAGTCAGCAATGGTGCGTATACTGATGTGACAGGCGGTTTTACCGTTTCTGCAACAGGTGCAACTGTTGCAACCACAGGTGTTGTTACAGTTCCGCTTGCCAATGCTGACAGTAATGGCAAATGCAGCTTTACCATCAGCGGACTGACGGATAATGCCAATACCAATTATCGTATCAGCATCATTGAGGGCGGTACAGATGGAGAGATCGTCAAAAATACTGGCAGTGAGACATGGACGGTCACAGCAGACAAGCATTCCAAATACTTTGCCAATAACAATCCCAAAGTGATAACAAGCTATAACACAGATACAAATGACACTGTGCGTGATACATATGTGCGTAATATTTTCCTCGGAAAAGAAGTCATGCTTAAAAAGATATGGGACGATCATAATAATGCGGATGGTCTGCGTCCCGAAAAGCTCAAAGTTACTCTGAAAGAAACATTGTCTAATAACACTAAAATATCGGTACCAAAGCTGCTGCAGAATGATGAGCAGTGGGAAAGAAGTGTACTTCTGCCGAGATACTATTATAACGGCGATCTTCCGATCGATAACGTGACATTTTCTGTTGAGGAAAAGCTGGACGAAGCCCAACAGTATTACACAAGCGGCGATTCTCTGCAACAAATCGATTATAAAAAGTCCGATCAGGGCTATATCATTCAGGACGGCAGTAATACCAAACTTGAAAGCAATGATTTTACCGGTATTTTGAAAGGAACGGCTGAAGAAGATAATCTTGTCGGTTTGTATATCGTCAACCGTAAGGAATACGTCAACAGCAAGCTGACCTTTGAAAAACAGTGGAATGACGACAACAGCAGTTCCCGTCCCGATTCTATCTATATCAAAACACTCAGACGTACAAAGGGCAGTCTGCTTGTTAACTCGGACGGCACATTTACTGCCGATCCGTCAGTGGTGGATTTCTCACAGATCGCACTGTTCCAGAATTTGCCACGATATTTCACCGTAGGAACAGACGGTAAAACTTCCCTGTTACTGCAGGAGGATACAGAAAAGAAAAACTATGCACTGAGCTATTTCATAGAATCGCCAGCCAATATTACCAATACCAATGCAGACGAGAACGGCACAGTTGAAGTTGATCTTTCCAAAGCAGGCAACAGTCCAGTGACATTCACTCTGAAAAGGAGGATTGCTCCCTATACTTATAGTGCCTATACACTGAAAGACAATAAATTTACTGTTCCTTATGCAGATTCCAACGAGGGACAATATTCCGTCAAAATAAAAGATCTGGAGATCGCCCATGACGGTATCAACTGTGTATACAGGATCGCCAATGCAAACGGTACAGCGGAAATAACGGGAACAATGACGCATATACAGACAAGCGATGAGAAAAAGGATATCGTTTTCGTTCCCGAAGGCATATGGGATAGTAATCTTGTCTTTACGGTTCAGCGTTATGACGGTGAAGATGATGACGGCAATGCCATCTGGACAACCGTGACTGACGGTATTACTGCCGAAAGATATTTTGATGAAACAGTACACTTTACCGCAGATGGACCTCTGACACTTGAAAATATTCCCGGGGCGGTATATTGTATTCCCGCCGCAGATAAATTCGGTGATATTTATTCTTTCAGGATCAGCGGTATCGAAGAAGGAACATACAGTCTTGCCGACACAAATGGGGAACTCCTGCCCAATGTCACACACAATGGCAATGGAATGTTCACTGTCAGTGATGTGTCGGGGAATCTGCAATTCATCATACAACGATCTGACGGCACTTATCTTACTGCCGATGAACTGAACGGTGTCACAGTCGAAAAATACTATGAACAGGTCGTAAAGAAAGATGTCAACAATACAAAACTCAGACTGGAATATTTCCCGAAAAATGTCGAAACGGAGTTAGTGACAACAGACCATTACGGCAATCCTATCGGTTATGAGGATTCATCAAAGACAGTGACACCTGCAAACGGTACTTTCACCATTCCTGCTGATTTTGCCTTTAATAACAAGATTTCTGTACTTGTCAAAGGTCTGCAAGCACCGCCCGAAAATACTGAATATACAGTTTCAGACGGTACAGCCGTAGTGCGTCCTGCAGGCAAGAATTCTGACGGTGATGATATGGTCAATTTGCTGGTGACAAAGACTGTGTCGGCAGATTCGACAGATAACTTTACCTTTAGTATAACTGCTCCTGCCGCAGTGACATTGCCTGATACAATTACAGCGGTACGCTGTCTGGAATCGGACAGTAATGGCATTGTACAGCTTCCGTCAGATGTGGC
Organism: uncultured Clostridia bacterium; assembly: GCA_946187095.1. Lineage (GTDB taxonomy): Bacteria > Bacillota > Clostridia > Oscillospirales > Acutalibacteraceae > UBA1213. The sequence goes on from CAMHPW010000210.1 coordinate 2,570, forward strand.
AAGGGCGATTGCCGAAAATCTTGCCTATGGTACAGCCAATACAACTACATTGGTAGATGGTGTACATGTTGCTCCGCAGGCTTCAGATTCTTCCAACGGCTTGTGGGAGAAATATTACTATACAGTCGTTGAATGTGACAAAAACGGTCTGGATGACCATTCTTCCTTGTCATACAGTCAGTCTGATGTAAGTAATTCTGCTGATTTGTATACGGCAAAGAAACTGACATTCACAATTAATACAAGCAGTTATCATGCAACGGAAGAAACGACTCGTAAATACATCAATATCAAGATAGTTGATACAAGCAACAACAACCATATCGTTAAAAAGGATATTGAGGGAAATGCCCTTAAACTCACTATGACAAGCGTGGATTCGGACGGCAATGCAAGAACAGAGGATTATTATGCCAGTGATATCGAGAATAACATTCCTGCCGAGGGTGTATTCGTTATTCCTGTGCCTGTGTACTGTGATGAAGTCACCTGTGTGGTTGACGGTCTGCCAAGCAGGTACTATGTCAGTGGTACGAGTTATCGGATACCGACTTATGCTGTTGAAAGATGTAAGGCAGGCGGTGCAACGCATAGAGAAGGCTTGCCTTTGAAAACACTGGTAGTGAACGATACCAATACACACAGAGTGCTGACAGACAGTGTTCAGACGATTAACGGAACATCAACGACTTTCGCAAAAGCCCTGCTTGTAGAAGATTCTTATCCCGTGAAGCCGGAAGTGAAATTTACCTATACAAAGACATGGGACGAGAGTGCAAAACAGTATAATCTCAAACCCGAAAATGTATATTTGAAATTGTTCCGCACCTCCGAAAATGGCGGAGAAGAATCTGTACAAACGATAAGTGCTACTGTCAATAGTAATGCACTGACAGGTACTATTTCTGCTTTGCCGTCAGGTCATTGGGTAGATGCAGGCGGAGCCAATCAGATATATAAATGGG
>CAMHPW010000211.1 GCA_946187095.1 uncultured Clostridia bacterium
AACAGCGGTTTCGGAAATCTCGAATATGAAGATGAAAGCCTTGCTTTTGATGAAGCGTCATATTTGGAAGAAGTGCCGATAAGCCGGCTTTCCGCAGATAGTTTTCGTGAATACGGATTTGAGGATTTTCCGAGAGATGTGATTTTCTCACGGCTTGTCAATCCAACGCTGTATTACTGGCAGGACTCTGATTCCGAATTGCCAAAAATAAACGCAGAGTTAAAGGCTGTGCCGCCTGTTCAGTTGGTGTATTCCAAAAATACAGAAATGAACGACAGCACGATTTTAGGCATTGAAAGTGTGGAGATAGATTCCGATGACAACACGCTGTTTGCATTTTCTTTTGATGGCGGCAATACTTGGAAAGCATATACAGACGGCAGATGGGTTGTGTTATCAGAAGAAACAAGCGGTATGAACAGGGAGTCTATAAAAGCAATCGGTATAGATGCGTGGAATGATGCCGTAACGGACAGACAGTATAAAATAAGATTTGCACTTCGTGAGAACGGCTTTGTCAACCGTATCACAGTGCATTATCTGAATTGAGGTGAGAAACTTTGAAAGGAATAACGGAAATTGAACTGACTGATGTCAGGACAGGTGAAAAAGAGAAATACACCGAAACAAACCTTGTTACCAATGCGATAGCAGACTTTTTCAGCCATAACATTGACGGTATGCTGTTCACCATCAACGGCAACACGAGCGATCTGTACGGCAATATGCTGCCGCTGTGTCCGAATGGTATCGGCGGTATTCTGCTGTTTTCGGATACTATCGAGGAAGACCCGGACAAATACTATGCACCGTCTGCCAATCCCTGTGTCGGTTATGCGTCAAATGATGTCAACGCTACCACCAACATTATGCGTGGAAGTATGAATTTGACGGAAACAAAAAGGCTCGATAACGGCTATCGTTTTGTCTGGGACTTTACCACCTCACAGGCAAACGGCACTATATCTTGTGTAGCACTCACTCGTAAGTGGGCTGGACTTGCTTATATGGGTGACACCTATAACGGTACAAATTTTGTTTGGGTAATGCGTTCACGAAGTGCCAACAGCAGCGGACAGGCGAGGACAGCTCATATCAATGCCGTTGAGATATATCCCGAAAACAATTTTTTATGGACAATAGGCTTGAATACAAGTAATGAACTTGTTATCCAAAAGGTCAGAGCAAGTTTTACTGCTGTGGGTCTTAACGACACTATGCTTGGAAACAATTATGATTTGCTTGTAACTATTCAGTCCCCCCTCCAAATTTCATGATTTTCGGGGAGTTCGAGGGGAATTTTAGAATAAATATTCACAAATATCTGTATAAATCCATAAAAACTGAATATTTATGCGATAAAATCTATACTTTTCCCTGAAAAAATAGGGGGACTGAATAGTTACATTTGCTTTTTGAAATCAAGCTGAATCCGACTTCATTTGTAATGGCAGACCCAAACAGAAATGAAGGACAATATGATTTCTTTGACGGCAAAGACGGATATTGGTATGGCTTTTGGTGTTCAGGTAATTGTGACGGAAATGCCAGCATCAAAAAAATCAAAATCAGCAAAGCGGACTATTCATTTACCGAAGACACTATGATTGTCAATGGTGCAAGAGTTCAGGCTGCCGGCTATCACAGTCAGTATAACGGCAATCCGCAGAGAAGTGTGCAAAGCGTTCTGCAAAACGGATTTCTGTATATGGTTTCTTACGACAAAACGAAAGTGTATAAAATCAATATTGAAAATCCTGCCGATGTCAAAGAGATACCGCTTGGCTTCACGACAAATTTCACCTGCAACGATGACTATTACCGCAGCGGTTCTATATATCTTGTCAATATCGGAGATTGGATTGTTGGCAGTGATTTTCTTATCAATACTGAGGATAGGGTTTTCAAAAAAGCCAACAATGCACCGTGGACTTATACAAGTACGCCTTTATTTCAATATGGTCCCTATTTGTTCAGCTTTGGCGGTTATTATGCCAATTCAACAAGGCAGAATCTGTTTCTTGTCACACCGTATTTGGCAACTATCAACAATCTCGAAACTTCCGTCATCAAGACAGCGGACAAGACAATGAAGATAACGTACACAATACAAGAAGAATAACTACGGAATCAGGCGGCAGACAACTGTCGCTTTTTTCATATATTTTTATCAAAAGGAGCGTGAACTTTATGAAGGAATTTTGGAACACCATGCAGTTTATCTTTACTGTATTGGGCGGCTGGCTGGGTTACTTTTTGGGCGGCTGTGACGGACTGCTGATTGCACTGGTGGCATTCGTTTCAATCGATTATGTCACGGGTGTAATGTGTGCAATCAGTGATAAAGACCTGTCCAGCAGAGTAGGATTTAAGGGTATCTGCCGCAAAATACTCATTTTTGCACTTGTCGGAGTAGCCAATCTCATCGATATGCAGGTGATACAGACCGGCAGCATACTCAGAACAGCGGTGGTATTTTTCTATCTCTCAAACGAGGGAGTATCACTTCTGGAAAACGCAGCACATTTAGGACTGCCGATACCGAAAAAGCTGAAAGCAGTTCTGGAACAGCTGCACGACAAACACAATAAACATGATTAAAGGAATTGATGTATCATCATGGCAGGGCATTGTTGATTACAGAAAGGTCAAGGCAGGCGGCATTGACTTTGTCATTATCCGTGCCGGATTTGGCAGAGAGGTAAGCCAAAAGGATAACTGCTTTGAACAGAATTACAGTGCCGCCAAAGCCGCAGGACTTGATGTGGGTGCGTACTGGTATTCATATGCAGACAGTGCCGAAGATGCCGTCAGAGAAGCAAAGGCTTGTATGGAAGTCATCAAAGGTAAGAAGTTTGAATATCCGATTTTCTTTGACCTTGAAGAGCAGAGTCAGTTTGCAAAAGGCAAGTCATTCTGCGACAGCGTTATCAAGGCATTTTGCGGTGAACTTGAGAAAAATGGTTACCTTGCCGGACTGTACTGCTCCACATACTACCTGAATAACTTTGTATCAAACAATGTGGCTGGTAAATATCCGCTGTGGGTAGCACAGTACAACTACCGCTGCACTTACACAGCCAACAAGTACGGTATTTGGCAGTATTCATCGGAAGGCAAAGTAAACGGCATCAGCGACAATGTGGATATGGATTATTGCTATGTTGACTATCCGACTATTGTCAAGAACGGCGGTTACAACGGCTATAAAAAGCCCTTGACGGTTGAAAAGAAAACTGTCACCCAGCTTGCAAAAGAAGTCATTGAGGGCAAGTGGTCAAACGGTGACGAGCGTAAGCAGAAACTGACGGAAGCCGGTTACAACTATTCTGCTGTACAGAAAAAGGTCAATGAACTCTGTGAAAAGATGAAGATTGACGAGATTGCACAGGAAGTAATCCAAGGTAAATGGGGCAACGGAGAGGAAAGACAGCAGAAACTCACCGATGCCGGATATGACTATGACAAGGTACAGGCAAGAGTGAACGAACTAATGAAAGAACAGTAATACTGACAATCTGCATATAACGACC
>CAMHPW010000212.1 GCA_946187095.1 uncultured Clostridia bacterium
CGTGTGCAGCGTCTATGACAAAGAAAAGAGGTGAATTTGCCATGAATTTCAGGCATGAAGTCAAGCATGAGATAAACTATTCCGATATGCTTGTGATACGTCAGAGAATGAAAACCGTTGCTTATGCCGATTCCCACGCCATAGACGGAAAATATCACATACGGAGCCTTTATTTCGATAATCTTTATGACAAGGCTTTAACGGAAAAAATCAACGGTGTGAGTTATCGTGAGAAATTCCGCATAAGATACTATAACGGTGATACTTCCGTGATACATCTCGAAAAGAAAACAAAAGTCAGTCATCTCGGCAATAAGCAGAGTGCCCCTCTTACCGCACATCAGGCTCAATGTATCGTCAATGGTGACATAAAGTGGATGATGAATTCACCATATGAACTGATACGGGAACTGTATGCCAAAATGAGCATACAGGGACTTGCCCCTAAAACCATTGTTGACTACACAAGAGAGCCTTTCACATATCCCGCAGGAAATGTGCGTGTCACTCTCGATTATGACATCAGAAGCGGCATTAAATGCACGGATTTTCTCAATACGGAATGTGTTACAGTCCCTGTTTCCGAAAGTATCATTCTTGAAGTGAAATGGGATAATTTTTTGCCCGATATCATCAGAGATGCAGTCACCCTTGTTGACAGGCGTGAGGGTGCTTTTTCCAAATATGCCGCCTGCCGAATTTACGGATAATCAAAGGAGAAATTCAAAATGTTTAATTTCAACGATATTTTCAAGTCAAATTTTCTCGAAAACATCACAAGTGTCAGCGTTCTTGATATGGTCGTTGCCATTGTACTGGCGTTCGGTCTGGGAATGTTCATATTTCTTGTTTACAAAAAGACATATAACGGCGTTATGTATTCATCGGGCTTTGCCACAACGCTTGTTGCCCTTACCATGATAACGACTGTCGTTATCCTTGCCGTAACAAGTAATGTAGTGCTTTCTCTGGGCATGGTTGGTGCATTGTCCATTGTGCGTTTCCGTACAGCCATCAAAGAACCGTTGGAAATTGCCTTTTTATTCTGGTCGATTGCCGTCGGAATCGTTCTTGCGGCAGGCATGATTCCTCTTGCCGTTATCGGAAGTGTCATTATCGGTGTTATCCTGCTTGTATTCGTGAACAGAAAGTCACATACTAATCCTTATATCGTTGTACTTTCATGCAATAATCACGAAAGTGAAACAAAGGCAAAAAAATTCCTCGAAGAAAAAGCCGAAAGATGTGTTATCAAGAGCAAGACTGCACAAAAAGGCAGAGTGGAATTAAATATAGAAATCCGCCTGAAAGATGACAATACCGATTTTGTCAATGAGCTTGCAGAAATAGAGGGCATTCAGAGTGCGGCTCTTGTAAGCTATAACGGCGACTACATGGGATAAAGGAAGTGATGATATGTCGGCACATAAAAGCATAGACAAAATATGTGTGATGATCACGGCTTTAACACTTGTAATTGCAGTTGTGTTCTGCTGTTTCGCTGCAGCGGGCGGCACGGTGACAGTCCGTGCCATAGGCTATGAGAACCGCATATTTGACCGTTCAAAAGTGCATACAATCGACATTGTGATGAATGACTGGGACAGCTTTATCGAAACGTGTGAAAATGAAGAATATGCCGCCTGTCACCTTGTCATAGACGGTGAAGCCGTGAAAAATGTCGGCATAAGGGCAAAGGGAAACACTTCTTTAAGCTCCGTCAAAAGCATGGACAGCAGCCGTTACAGCTTTAAAATAGAGTTTGACCAGTACGACAGCACCAAAACATATCACGGTCTGGATAAATTATGCCTGAATAATATCATTCAGGATAATACCTACATGAAAGATTATCTTGCCTATACACTTATGTATGATTTCGGCGTTGATTCTCCGCTTTGCAGTTATGCTTATATCACCGTCAACGGCGAGGACTGGGGCTTATATCTTGCCGTAGAGGCAATCGAAGAATCCTTCCTTGAAAGAAATTACGGCACCAATTACGGTGACCTTTACAAGCCCGACAGTATGAGTTTCGGCGGCGGCAGAGGCAACGGCAAGGGATTCAACATGAGTGATTTTATGAATGAAAATTTCGGTGAAAGTGAAAATTCCGATGAAACGTCCGAAAACAGCACTTCAAATGGCTTTTCGATACCCGATATGCCGAATATGCCCGACAATATCGACATTTCCAATTTTGATCCGTCGGAAATGTTCGGGGGAGAAATGCCCGATTTCAGCGGAAAAATGCCCGACGGCATGACAGGCGGTGACGGCAAAAAGTCCGATATGAGCGGATTTGGCGGCGGTTTCGGCATGGGCAGTGATGATGTCAAACTGAAATACATTGACGACAATGCCGACAGCTATTCCAATATTTTCAACAATGCCAAAACAACCGTGAATACAGCCGATAAAAACAGGCTTATCCGTTCATTGAAAGCCCTTTCCGAACAAAGTGACATGGAAAATACGGTCGATACAGAAGAAGTTATCCGCTATTTTGTCGTACACAATTTTCTCTGCAACGGCGACAGCTACACGGGACAGATGATACACAATTATTATCTATATGAAGAAAACGGACAGCTTTCCATGATACCATGGGATTATAACTTGGCATACGGTTCTTTTTCGGGCGGTGATGCGTCGTCATCTGTCAATTCTCCCATAGATACGCCTGTTTCGGGTGGTATGAGTGACCGCCCAATGATTGCATGGATATTCGACAGTGAAGAATACACCGAACAATATCACGAACTGTTCAAAGAATTTATCAATTCATGCAATTTCGGCGAACTTGTGACACAGACGGCAGAACTCATTGACGAATATGTGAAAAAAGATGCTACAAAATTCTGCACATACGAGGAATTTCAAAAAGGTGTGACGGCTATCAAAAGTTTCTGCGAACTCCGTGCAGAAAGCGTCAAAAGACAGCTTGACGGCACGATCCCCTCTACAAGTGACGGTCAGAAAGCCGACAGCTCGGCTCTGATCGATACGGGTTCGCTGAATATATCGGACATGGGTTCCATGGGAAGCGGCGGAGGATTCGGCGGCGGTTTCAGCCGACAGAATAAAACTTCCGAAAAATCCTCTGAAATAGCCGATACAACGGCAGATGTACAAATGCCGAGTGAAATACCCGAAAATTTTGATCCGTCACAGTTTGCAGGCAGGGAAATGCCCGAAGGCTTTGATCCGTCTCAGATGCAGGGCAGGCAGCCGCCTGAAGGATTCGGCGGAAGAAAAAATTCGTCAGAAACAAATGAAAATTCAGAGGAAGTCAGCAAAAGCTCAGGCAATACAAAAGAACGTTCCCAAAGGAGTACAAAAATATCATCAGGCAATTTTCCGTCAATGAGCGGCAACGCACAAAATAATAATATGACAGCCTATATCATGCTTGGCATATCATGTGCAGTACTGTTATGCGGAATCATATTTGCCAAAAAATTCAGAAGATATACTGATGGATGAAAACATTTAGCAAGACTATGCAGCATGAATCTGCCTTTT